>NZ_JBKFGF010000029.1:0-153621 GCF_051233485.1 Massilia sp. LXY-6 | reverse complement strand
CTGCTGCACCGCCAGCTGGTAGCCGACGCGCTGCTCGAAGTTCTGGGCGCTCATGCCCTGCGAAGCCAGGAAGGCCTTGTAGGCGTCCAGGTCGAAACTGCCGTCCGGCTTGCGCAGGCCGGTCTGTTCGATGATGCCCTTGGCCAGGGAATCGTTACCGACCGCCAGGTGGTTGCGCGCGACTTCGGCGCCGACCGCGCGCTCGGCCACCAGTCCATCGAGGACTTCCTGCTTCGCTTCCGGCGTATCGAACAGCTTCTGGTCGAATTGAGGGCCCATCATGGCGCGCGCCTGCTCGATCTGGCGGCGCTGTGCCGCTTCCCATTCCTGCTGCGTGATCTTGCGGCCATCGACGGTAGCGACGCCATCGCTATCGCTGCGTTTTTCATACTGGCTAACGCCGACGAGCACGAACGAAGGCAGGATCAACAGGAGCAGCAGGAACTGCATCAGCCGCTGGTGGGTACGGATAAATTCAAACATGGTCAGCCAATCAAGGTTGAAAATGCGATTACGAAAAGCTAAAAAAAAAGGCGAACAACGTTCGCCTTTTCTTCACACCTCATTTCTGGCGGAGCGGACGGGGCTCGAACCCGCGACCCCCGGCGTGACAGGCCGGTATTCTAACCAACTGAACTACCGCTCCAGAATCTGTACTGCATGTCGCTTTGCCTTATCGGGTGGCGGAGCGGACGGGGCTCGAACCCGCGACCCCCGGCGTGACAGGCCGGTATTCTAACCAACTGAACTACCGCTCCACGCAATAAGGCGACACTCTCCGCTGCGGCCGGCGCAGCGAAGGCATTAGTTTACTGCATCTTTCAGGGCTTTACCAGCCTTAAATTTCGGGACCTTGGCGGCCTTGATCTTGATGGCTTCCTTGGTGCGCGGATCGCGGCCGGTACGGGCGGCACGCTCGCCCACGGTGAAAGTGCCGAAGCCGACCAGGGTCACGCTGTCGTTCTTCTTCAGGGTATTCGTCACAGCAATGATCATCGCGTCGAGGGCGCGTGCCGCAGAGGCTTTGGTCAGGTCCGCGGACTTCGCGATTTCTTCGATCAGTTCAGTTTTGTTCACTTCTTTCCCTCGTTAGACATTCGGCAAAAACCGCAAGCGCGTATTAAACAAGGGTGGAATGCCTTGTGTCAAGCAAGGTTACTGCTGAATGGCAACGTTTAGAGAGAGAGTGCTCGGACTGCGGCCCGACAGCGTCGCCCCCATGCGTAAAAACGTCGTCCCCGCGAGGACGGGAACCCATGCCGAGCCGACTCCGGATGCTCAGTGTGGGTCCCCGCCTGCGCGGGGACGACGACGATACGACTGCTAACGCTGACTGCTTAGTGCTTGACCACGCCGCCCTGCCCGTCCGTGGTTGCGGCAACCGGGGCTGCCGCCGCGACGGCCGGCACCTCGACCAGCGGCTGGGGCTGGCGCTCCAGCGCGACTTCGAGCACCTTCTCGATCCAACGTACCGGCACGATCTCGAGCTTGTTCTTGACGTTGTCCGGAATGTCGGCCAGGTCCTTCACGTTCTGCTCGGGGATCAGCACCGTCTTGATGCCACCGCGTTGCGCAGCCAGCAGCTTTTCCTTGAGGCCGCCGATCGGCAGCACTTCGCCGCGCAGCGTGATCTCGCCCGTCATCGCCACGTCGGCGCGGACCGGGATGCCGGTGAACACCGACACCAGCGCCGTCGTCAGGCCGATACCGGCGGACGGACCGTCCTTCGGGGTCGCACCTTCCGGCAGGTGGATGTGGATGTCGGTCTTCTCGAAGGTTTCGCTCTTGATGCCCAGGCGCTGGGCGCGCGAACGCACCACGGTACGAGCGGCTTCGATCGATTCCTTCATCACGTCGCCGAGCGTACCAGTGCGGATGACCGCACCCTTGCCCGGCACCTGCACGGCTTCGATGGTCAGCAGGTCGCCACCGACTTCGGTCCATGCGAGGCCCGCCACCTGGCCGACCTGGTTGTCCTTCTCGGCCACGCCGAAGTCGAAACGACGTACGCCCAGGAACTTGTCCAGGTTCTTGCCCGAGACGATGACGCGCTTGTTGTCCTTCTTCAGCAGCAGCATCTTGACGACCTTGCGGCAGATCTTCGAGATCTCGCGCTCGAGCGAACGCACGCCCGCTTCACGGGTGTAGTAACGGATGATGTCGCGGATCGCCGATTCCTCGACCTTGATCTCTTCTTCCTTCAGGCCGTTGTTCTTGATCTGCTTCGGCATCAGGTAGCGCTGCGCGATGCTGGTCTTCTCATCCTCGGTGTAACCCGACAGGCGGATCACTTCCATCCGGTCCAGCAGCGCCGGCGGGATGTTGAACGAGTTCGAGGTCGCAACGAACATCACGTCCGACAGGTCGAAGTCGACTTCGACGTAGTGGTCGCTGAAGGTATGGTTCTGCGCCGGATCCAGCACTTCCAACAATGCCGAGGACGGGTCGCCGCGGAAGTCCGCGCCCATTTTATCGATCTCGTCGAGCAGGAACAGCGGGTTACGCACGCCGACTTTCGAGAGCGACTGCAGCACCTTGCCCGGCATCGAGCCGATATAGGTGCGGCGGTGGCCGCGGATCTCGGCCTCGTCGCGCACGCCGCCGAGCGCCATGCGCACATACTTGCGGCCGGTCGCGCGGGCGATCGACTCGCCCAGCGAGGTTTTACCCACGCCCGGAGGACCGACGAAGCACAGGATCGGCGCCTTCAGCTTGTCCACGCGCTGCTGGACTGCGAGGTACTCGAGGATGCGTTCCTTGATCTTGTCGAGGCCGTAGTGATCGGATTCCAGCACTTGCTGGGCCTTCTCCAGGTCGATGGTGACCTTTGACTTCTTCTTCCAAGGCAAGCCGATCAGGGTGTCGATGTAGTTGCGCACCACGGTGGCTTCGGCCGACATCGGCGACATCATCTTCAGCTTCTTGATCTCGCCCTGGGCCTTTTCCATGGCTTCCTTCGGCATCTTGGCCGCGATCACCTTCTTCTCGAGCTCTTCGATGTCGGCACCGTCTTCGCCTTCGCCCAGCTCTTTCTGGATCGCCTTGACCTGCTCGTTCAGGTAGTACTCGCGCTGCGATTTCTCCATCTGGCGCTTGACGCGGCCGCGGATGCGCTTTTCCACCTGCAGGATGTCGAGTTCGAGTTCCAGCTGGCCGAGCAGGTGCTCAAGGCGCTTGGCGACGTTGAAGATCTCGAGGATGACCTGCTTCTGCTCGAGCTTGAGCGGCAGGTGGGCGGCAACCGTGTCGGCCAGGCGGCCGGCGTCGTCGATGCCGGCCAGCGAAGCCAGGATCTCGGGCGGGATCTTCTTGTTCAGTTTGACGTACTGGTCGAACTGCTGGACGATCGCGCGGCGCATCGCCTCGACTTCCGAATCGTCGCCGATTTCGGAGTTGATCGGAGTCAGGTCGGCGACGAAGTGGCTCGGCGCGTCGGTGATGTGATTGATACGGGCACGCTGCGCGCCTTCGACCAGCACCTTCACGGTACCGTCGGGCAGCTTCAGCATTTGCAGAATATTGGCCACGCAGCCGATCTCGTAGATGTCTGCGGCGGAAGGTTCGTCCTTGGCAGCTGCTTTCTGGGCAGCGAGCATGATGCTCTTACCCTGTTCCATCGCGGCTTCAAGCGCCTTGATCGATTTCGGGCGGCCGACGAACAGAGGTATCACCATATGCGGAAACACGACCACGTCGCGCAGCGGCAGCAGCGGCAAGGTCATTTGTTCAGTAAATTTAGTAGTCGTCATGGCATACCTTATAAAAAGCGTGTTGACGATGTTGGGAGTCCACCGTCGAATCACAAGAGCGGCCGAAAAATAATTTTCTATTGCAACAGTTAATCAAACTTAGCCGTTCTGACAAAAGTGGCTTTTGAAATAAAAAAGCCACTGCGCGACCGAAATCACGAGTGGCTTTTCGATTGAAGCCCGGGTACCGAGATTTGAAAAATCTGCTGCGCGTTGCAGGTCCGATCTGCGATGCTCGCCGTACCTGAGTACAGCTGCGCTTCTCGCACTAGGCGTGCCCGACGAACCTGCTTCCGCTCGCTACGATTGTTCTACATCTCGTCTTTTGTTGAGATAAATTGTACCGCCAAGGATCAGCGTTTCAAGACCTTTTGTTGTGTGTGCGCGAGGAAATTTTAATTTTCCCCAGCTGCTTTCGGCGATTCGCTATAAATCAGCAAAGGTTTTGCACCGTTCGTGATCGTATTTTCATCAATCACGACTTTCACCACATTTTGCTGGCTTGGCAATTCATACATCACGTCCAGCAGGGCGTGTTCCAGGATCGAACGCAGGCCGCGTGCACCGGTCTTGCGCGCCAGTGCCTTCTTGGCAATCGCGTGCAGGGCCGCCGGGCGGATTTCGAGTTCGGCGCCTTCCATGTCCAGCAGCTTCGAATACTGCTTGATCAGCGCATTCTTCGGTTCGACCAGGATCTGGATCAGCGCTTCCTCGGTCAGCTCGCTCAGCGTCGCAACCACCGGCAGGCGACCCACCAGTTCCGGGATCAGGCCGAACTTGACCAGGTCTTCCGGCTCGGCTTCCATCAGCACGTCGCTGACCGAACGCGAGGTCTGGCTCTTGACGTTGGCGCCAAAACCGATACCCGATTTTTCCGAACGGTTCTGGATGATCTTGTCCAGACCGTCGAAGGCGCCGCCGCAGATGAACAGGATATTGGTCGTGTCGATCTGGACGAAGTCCTGGTTCGGGTGCTTGCGCCCGCCCTGCGGCGGCACGGAAGCCATGGTGCCCTCGATCAGCTTCAGCAGGGCCTGCTGCACGCCCTCGCCCGACACATCGCGGGTGATCGACGGGTTGTCGGACTTGCGGGAAATCTTGTCGATCTCATCGATGTAGACGATGCCGCGCTGGGCCTTCTCGACCTCGTAGTTGCAGCTTTGCAGCAATTTCTGGATGATGTTCTCGACGTCTTCACCCACGTAGCCGGCTTCGGTCAGCGTGGTGGCGTCGGCGATCACGAAGGGCACATTCAGGGTACGCGCCAGGGTCTGGGCCAGCAGGGTCTTGCCGGAACCGGTCGGACCCACGAGCAGAATATTGCTCTTGGACAGCTCGATGTCGTCCTTCTTGCCCAGGTGCTTGAGTCGTTTGTAATGGTTGTACACCGCCACCGACAGGATGCGCTTGGCCGTCAGCTGGCCGATCACATACTGGTCCAGCAGTTCGGCGATCTCGTGCGGCGTCGGCAAGTCGGACTTGGCGCCCGCCACCGATTCGACGTTCGAGGTCTCGTCGCGGATGATGTCGTTGCACAGGTCGATGCACTCGTCGCAAATAAAGACCGATGGTCCTGCGATGAGCTTCTTCACCTCATGCTGGCTCTTGCCGCAGAAGGAGCAGTACAGGAGTTTTTCACCGCTAGAGGATTTTTTGTCAGACATGGGGCAGGTTTCTGTTGAATTGCTACGAATATAACGCTAATACGGGGGCGCAACAAGTGTGCACGTCTCCATGCTACCCGAAATAAAAAAAGAACGCCCGATCCGCTGTTGCGCTCGGGCGTCTTTCAGCAACACCGCATATGGTGCTTATGCGCGATTGGTCAAGACCCTGTCGATCAGACCGTACTCCACGGCTTCCTCGCTCGACATGAAACGGTCGCGGTCGGTGTCCTTGTGGATCTGTTCGATGGTCTGGCCGGTGTTGTCGGCCATGATGCGCGCCAGGCGCTCGCGCAGGTACAGGATCTCCTTGGCCTGGATCTCGATGTCCGAAGCCATGCCCTGCGAGCCGCCGGAGGGCTGGTGGATCATGACGCGCGAGTTCGGCAGCGAGAAACGCTTGCCCTTCGCGCCGGCCGCCAGTAGGAAGGCGCCCATCGAGGCAGCCAGGCCCGTGCACAGGGTCGACACGTCCGGCTTGATGAAGTTCATCGTGTCGAAGATGGCCAGGCCAGCCGACACCGAACCACCCGGCGAGTTGATGTAGAGCGAAATATCCTTGTCCGGATTTTCGCTTTCCAGGAACAGCAGCTGGGCCACGATCAGGTTGGCCATCTGGTCGTTGACAGGACCGACCAGGAAGATCACGCGCTCTTTCAGCAGGCGCGAGTAGATGTCGTAGGCACGCTCGCCGCGGCCGCTCTGCTCGATCACCATCGGCACCAGGCCGAGGGCTTGGGTATCCAACGCAGGATTACGATTCATACCTGTCACTTTCCTTAAAGAAGATGTTCAGAGATGCCAACCGGCGCACGCAGGCGCCGGTCGGCAAGGCTCGTCACCTCAAGCTTACACCGAAGCTCAGGCTTGCGGCGCGCTGCCCATCAGTTCGTCGAAGGCGATGTCCTTGCTCGTCACCTTCGCCTTGCCAAGCACATAGTTGACGACGTTTTCTTCCAATACAAGAGCCTCGATCTCGCCCAGGCGGCGGCGATCGCTATAGTAGTACTTCAGGACTTCTTTCGGGTCTTCGTAGCTTTGCGCGAAGTCTTCGATCTGGGCTTTCACCTGTTCCTGGGTTGCCTGCAGATTGTTGTCCTGCACCAGCTGCGACAGGATCAAGCCCAGGCGCACGCGGCGCTCGGCCTTGGTGGCGAACAGGTCGGCCGGGAACGGCAGGCTCTTCACGTCCATGCCGCGCTGGGCCATGTCCTGGCGGGTCTGCTCGGCCAGGCGCTGCGAATCCTGCTCGATCATGACCTTCGGCACGTCCATCTCGGTGCTCTTGACCAGGGCATCCATCACGGCTTCCTTGTTGCGGGCCTTGATGCGGGCGGTGACTTCACGCTCCAGGTTGACCTTGATGTCTTCGCGCATCTTCTCGACGCTGCCGTCTTCGATGCCCAGCGACTTGGCGAACTCGGCGTCGACTTCCGGCAGGTGCGCCCACTCCAGGTTCTTCAGGGTGATGGTGAACTCGGCGGTTTTACCGGCCACGTCCTTGCCGTGGTAATCCTCCGGGAAAGCCAGCGGGAAGCTCTTGCTCTCGCCCACTTTCAGGCCGACGGTAGCGGCTTCGAATTCCGGCAGCATGCGGCCTTCACCCAGCACGAATGCGTAGTTGTCGGCCTTGCCGCCAGCAAACTCGACGCCGTCGATGGTGCCGACGAAGTCCACGGTCACGCGGTCGCCGTTGGCTGCAACCGGCTCGCCGCCGTCGCCGTGCTCACCGGCTTCGCCCTTGGTGTGGTAGTGCACGCGCTGCTTGCGCAGGATGTCGATGGTCTTGTCGATCTCGGCGTCCGAGACGTCGGCCTTGACGGTTTCGACTTCCACGCCCGCCAGGTCCGGCAGGCTCACTTCCGGATAGACTTCGAAGGTGGCGTCGAAGGCCAGCATGCCTTCCGCTGCCTCTTCCTTCGGCTCGATTTTCGGCATGCCGGCAACGCGCAGCTGGTTCTCTTCGGCAGCCTGGCTGAATGCCTGGCCAACCTTGTCGTTCAGCACGTCGGATTCGATCTGATAACCGTACTGAGCCGCAACCATTTTCAGCGGAACCTTGCCCGGACGGAAGCCCGGTGCGCGAGCGGTCTTGGCCTGCTTCTTGAGGCGCTTTTCAACTTCCGTACGTACGTCGCTCAGCGGAAAAGAGAGAGTCAAGCGACGCTCGAGTTTACCCAGGTTTTCGACTGCAGTTGCCATTGTAAAAATCGTCCAAAAAAATAATTATTCGTGGTGCGAGGAGGGGGACTCGAACCCCCACACCATTGCTGGCGTCAGGACCTAAACCTGGTGCGTCTACCAATTTCGCCATCCTCGCGCAGGATTGCATCTTGCCGCAAAAACAAAGGGCGCCCGTCAGTAAAACCGGTCGCCCTGCACTCCAATGTTTAGGGGCTACAACTTCAACCAGTTATTTTACTGGATTTTCTGACCACATTGGGCGATTTTTGAAACGTGCGGAACGGATGAGTTTCATCCCGGCCTTTTCACCCGGAACCAGGCCGCATACAGCGCCGGCAGGAACAGCAGCGTCAGCGCGGTCGCCACCAGCAGGCCACCCATGATCGCCACCGCCATCGGCCCCCAGAACACGGAGCGCGACAAGGGGATCATCGCCAGCGCCGCCGCGGCCGCCGTCAGCAGGATCGGCCGGCAGCGGCGCACCGCGCTTTCCACGATCGCATCCCAGGCTTCCCTGCCCTCGGCGATGTCCTTCTCGATCTGGTCGACCAGGATCACCGAATTCCGGATGATCATGCCGAACAGCGCGATCACGCCCAGGTTGGCGACGAAGCCGAACGGACGGCCCAGCAGCAGCAGCGCCATCGCCGCCCCGGCCACGCCCAGGGGCCCGGTCAGGAATACCAGCACGGATCGGGAAAAGCTATGGAGCTGCAGCATCAGCAGCGTGAACACGATGAACAGCACCAGCGGCACGTTGGCCGAGATCGAGGCTTCCGCCTTCGAGCTGTCGGCTGCCGCGCCGCGCAGGGTGATGCGGTAGCCGGCCGGCAGCTTGGCGCGCAGGCCGGCCAGCTTCTCGCCGACCTGGGACGAGACCGTCGCGCCCTGGATGCCCGCCACCACGTCCGACTGCACCATGATCGCCCACTCACGCCCTTCGCGCCAGACCACGCCCGGCTCCCACACGAACTCGATGCGCGCCAGCTGCGACAGCGGCACCGAGCGGCCCGCGGCCGTGGCCACGTTGGTATTCGACAGCGCCGAGATGGTCGACCGTTCCTCGACCGGCTGGCGCACCACGATGTCGATCAGGCGGTTGCTTTCGCGGAACTGGCCGATCGTGGTGCCCGACAGCACGGTGGCGACGGTGCGCCGCACCGCCTGGCTGGTCACGCCCAGCGCGCGCAGCTTGTCCTGGTCGAGGTCGAGGCGCAGCACCTTCACCGATTCGTTCCAGTTGTCGTTCACGCCGACCGCGTTCGGATTCGCGCGCAGGATGTCCTTGACCTGGTCGGCCACGCCCCGCACCACGCCGATGTCCGGCCCGGCCACCTGGAACTGCACCGGATAGGGCACCGGCGGCCCGTTCGGCAGCAGCTTCACGCGCCCGCGCACTTCGGGGAAGTCGGACTTGAGCACCGACTCGATCTTGCGCATCAGGGTCTCGCGGCCATGCGCGTCCTTCGGCAGCACCACCAGCTGCGAGACGTTCGACTGCGGGAAGATCTGGTCCAGCGGCAGGTAGAAGCGCGGGCTGCCGGTGCCGACGTAGCTGGTCACGCTGTCCAGCTCCGGCTGGCGGCGGACCCAGACTTCGAACTTTTTCACCAGCGCCTCGTTGGCGGCGAAGCTGGTCCCTTCCGGCAGCCACATCTCGACCATCAGCTCGGGGCGGCTGGAATCCGGAAAGAACTGCTTCTCGATGAACTTGAAGCCGAACACGCCCAGCGCGAACACCGCCAGCGACACGGCGATCGTGGTCTTGCGCCATTCCACGCACCAGCTGACGATGCGCCGGAAGCGCCGGTAGCCGGGCGTGTCGAACACGTCGTGGCCGCCATGCTCGCCAACCGGATGCGGCTGCACCTTCAGCAAAACGAAACCGATGTAGGGCGTGAAGGTCACGGCCACCACCCAGGAAATCACCAGCGCCAGCGCGTTCACCGAGAACATCGAGAATGTGTATTCGCCGGCCGCCGATTTCGCCAGGCCGATCGGCAGGAAGCCGGCCGCGGTGATCAGGGTCCCGGTCAGCATCGGGAAGGCGGTCGAGGTGTAGGCGAAGGTGGCCGCCTCGAAGCGCGACATGCCCTCCTCCATCTTCCGTACCATCATCTCGACGGCGATGATCGCATCGTCCACCAGCAGGCCCAGCGCGATGATCAGCGCGCCCAGCGAGACCTTGTGCAGCGAAATATCCAGGATCCGCATGCACAGGAAGGTAATGGCGAGCACCAGCGGGATCGTCAGCGCCACCACCAGGCCGGGGCGCACGTCGACGCGCCAGCGCGGCTTGCTGTGCAGGCCCAGCGCCAGGAAGGACACGACCAGCACGATCACCACCGCCTCGACCAGGGTGTGCATGAATTCGCTCACCGAGGCGGTGACGGCGGCCGGCTGGTTCGACACGCGTTCCAGCTCGATGCCGACCGGGAGCTGCGAACGGATCCGCGCCACGGTCTGCTCCAGCCCCTTGCCGAGCTGAATGATGTTGCCGCCCTTTTCCATCGACACGCCCAGGCCGATTACTTCCTTGCCGTTGAAGCGCATCTTGTCGTGCGGCGGATCCTCGTAGGCGCGGCGCACGGTGGCGAAGTCGCCGAGCCGGAAGGTGGTGCCGCCGGCGCGCAGGCTGAGGTCTTCCAGCTGGCGGGTAGTCTTCAGGGCGCCGCTCACCCGCACCTGCAGGTTTTCGCCCGGCGTGACCAGCACGCCGGCGGATTCGACCCCGTTCTGGGTGGCGATCTGATTGACGATCGCGTCGAACGGCACGCCGAGCTGGGCGAACTTCTGCTGCGAGAACAGGATGTTGATCTTTTCCTGCTGCACGCCGAACTGCTCGACCTTGGCGACCAGCGGTACATTCAATAACTGCTGCCGCACGAAGTCGGCGTAGTCGCGCATCTCGGCATAGGTGAAACCGTCGCCGGACAGCGCGAAGATCGAGCCATAGGTGTCGCCGAATTCGTCGTTGAAGAAGGGCCCGATCACGCCCGCCGGGAGCGTCCCGGCGATGTCGCCGATCTTCTTGCGCACCTGGTACCAGGTCGGCGGCACGTCCTTCGGCGGCGTCGACTCCCTCAGCTCGAGGATGATGGTGGTCTCGCCCGGCTTCGAGAAGCTGCGGATCCTGTCGATGTAGGGCGTTTCCTGCAGCTTGCGTTCGAGCGGATCGGTGACCTGCTGGGCCATCTGTATGGCGGTGGCGCCCGGCCAGCGGGCCTGGATCACCATCGCCCGGAAGGTGAAGGGCGGATCCTCGTCCTGGCCCAGCTGCCGGTAGCTGAGGATGCCGAGCAGGAGCAGCACGGCGATCAGGTAGCGGGTCAGCGGGATGTTTTCCAGCGCCCAGCGCGACAGGTTGAAACCCTTCATTTGCCGCCACCCGCTTCCGCCTCTGCATCGCCGCGGCGTGCCACGTCGGCGCTCAGGATCTTCACCTTCTGGCCGTCCTTGAGCAGGTTGACGCCGGCGGTGACGATGGTCTGGCCGGCACGCACGCCGCCCGCCAGCAGGACGTCGTTGCCGGCCACACCGCCCAGCTGCACCGGCTGCAGGCGCACCCGCTGGGCCCCATTGACGGTCTCGATCACCCAGACGCTGCTTGCGCCCTTGTTCTGCACCAGGCTCGACAGCGGCGCGCGCAGCTGGGCGCCGGCGGCGTGATCGGACTGGCGCACCAGGTCGACCACCGCCGTCATCCCCAGGCGCACTTCCTCGCTGGCCGGGATCGACACCTTCACGGTATAGGTACGGGTGGCCGGATCGGCCACCGGCGAGACTTCGCGGATCTTGCCCGGGATGGCGCGGCTCGGGTCGGCCCACAGGCGCACCCTCACCTCGCCGCCCTGGCGCAGTTCGTCGACCTGGTCTTCCGGGACCCCGAACACGACTTCCTTCTCGTCGGTGCGCGCGACCCGCACCACCGGCGTGCCGGGCTGGACCACCTGGCCGACTTCGGCATCGATGCCGGTGACCACGCCGTCGGTGTCGGACACCAGGCTGGCATAGCCGGTCTGGTTGGCCTGTTCGCGCAACTGGGCGCGCGCGGCCTCGACGCTGGCCTGGCTGGAGTGCGCCGCCGCGATCTTCTGGTCGAGCACCGCCTGGCTGACGAAATTCTGGCTGCGCAAGTCCTGGTAACGCTTCAGTTCCGCGCGCGCCAGGTCGGCATTGGTCTGGGCCGCGCGCAAGCTCGCCTGCGCCTGCGCCTGGCCGAGGCGCAGGTCTTGCGGATCGAGCTGCATGAGGAGCGTCCCGCGCTGGACGCTGGTACCGACGTCCACCTTGCGCGCGCTGATCTTCCCGCCCACGCGAAAGCCCAGGCGCGATTCGTAGCGCGGACGGACGTCGCCGGAGAATTCGGCGCTGGCGTTCACGCCGCCGGCAGCCAGGGTCAGCGCGCGCACCGGGCGTACGTCCTCGGGCGGCGGCGCGTCTTTCGAACAGGCCGCCAGCAGGGCCAGGGCCAGGACGGCGGCTGCGGCGCCAGTGCGCGGGAGCGGAATGCGGGGGAAGTGCACGTTGGTTTCCTCTCGGGGCAAGGCCGCGGCGACGGCGGCGGTATTCTTTATAGAAAGCTTTGCAATTATAATCATGCACATATTGCCAGTAAATGACGTTAGAGTCAGTTCTCAATGTCCGTCGATCACTACGAAAACTTCCCCGTCGCCTCGATCCTGATGCCGCGCCGCCTGGTACCGGCGGTCGAGGCGATCTATGCCTTCGCACGCAGCGCCGACGACATCGCCGACGAAGGCAATGCCGCCCCGGCCGAGCGCCTGGCCGCGCTTGCCGCCTACGAGGCCGCGCTGGACGCCATCGAACGCGGCGACAGCGTCGATGACAGCGCCGCCGGTCCGATGTTCGCGCGCCTGGCCGAGGCACTGGCGCGCCACGCCCTGCCCCTGCAGCCGCTGCGCGACCTGCTGAGCGCCTTCCGCCAGGACGTGGTGACGACCCGCTACGCCGACTACGCCGGGCTGCTCGATTACTGCCGCCGCTCGGCCAACCCGGTGGGGCGGCTGATGCTGGGCCTGTACGGCAGCGTGGACGCGACCAACTTGCGCGAATCGGACGCGATCTGCTCGGCCCTCCAGCTGATCAATTTCTGGCAGGACGTCGGCATCGACATCGGCAAGGGCCGCATCTACCTGCCGCAGGAAGACCTGGCCCGGTTCGGGGTGGAGGAAGACCAGGTTGCCCGGGCCCAGGCCGGCCCGGCCTGGCGCGCCCTGATGCGCTTCGAGGTCGAGCGCGCGCGCGCCCTGATGCGGGAGGGCGCGCCGCTGGCCACCCGCCTGCCGGGCCGGATCGGCTGGGAACTGCGCCTGGTCGTGCAGGGCGGGCTGCGGATCCTGGAAGCGATCGAGCGCGCCGACTACGACGTGTTCCGGCGCCGCCCCCAGCTGAAGCGCCTCGACTGGCCGGTGCTGCTGTGGCGGGCACTGCGGATGTAACTGGACGGGCGCCGGATCGGCTAAGATAGCGGACCTGCCCCTTAGCGGACTTACCCCTTAGCGCAATTGCATCACGCAACAACCTTTTTCTTATGTCTCCCGACGAATACTGCCAACAAAAGACCGTCCAAAGCGGCTCCAGCTTCTATTACAGCTTCCTGTTCCTGCCGCCCGAACGGCGCCGGGCGATCACGGCGCTGTACGCATTCTGCCGGGAGGTCGACGACACCGTCGACGAGACCAGCGACCAGTCGGTCGCGCGCATCAAGCTGGCCTGGTGGCGCACCGAGGTGTCCGCCATGGTCAAGGGATCACCCACCCATCCCGTCACCCAGGCGCTGCAGCCGCACCTCGCCGCGTACGACCTGCAGGAACAGCACCTGCAGGCCATCATCGACGGCATGGAGATGGACCTCGACCAGTCGCGCTACCTCGACTACGCCGGCCTGCGAAAATACTGCTGGCACGTCGCCGGCGTGGTCGGGATCCTGTCGGCCAGCATCTTCGGCGCCACCAATCCGCAAACGCTCCAGTATGCCGAGAAACTGGGCCTGGCGTTCCAACTGACGAATATCATCCGCGACGTCGGCGACGATGCGCGCAAGGGCCGCATCTACCTGCCGGTCAGCGAACTCCAGCAGTTCAACGTGACCGCGGCCGACATCCTGAATTTCCGCCACAGCGACAAGTTCGAGGCGCTGATGAAATTCCAGGCCGACCGTGCCCGCGCCGTCTACGACGAAGCCTTCGCCCTGCTGCCGAAGGAAGACCGGCGCGCCCAGCGCCCCGGCCTGATGATGGCGGCGATCTACCGCACCGTGCTCGACGAGATCGAGCGCGACGACTTCAAGGTATTGAACCAGCGTATTTCCCTCACGCCGCTGCGCAAGCTGTGGCTGGCGTGGAAAACCTATGTCCGCGGATAAGCGGCCGGCGCCTTCCGCTGCCGCCCATGTCGCCGTCGTCGGCGGCGGCTGGGCCGGCTGCGCCGCCGGCGTCGAACTGGCCGCCAAGGGTGCGCAGGTCACGCTGTTCGAAGCCGCGCGCACGCTCGGCGGCCGCGCCCGCGCCGTGCAGGCCAGGGAAGCCCTGCTCGACAACGGCCAGCACATCCTGCTCGGCGCCTACGAAGAAACGCTGGCGCTGCTGCGCCGCGTCGGCGTCTCCGAGCGCGAAGCGATGCTGCGCCTGCCGCTGCAGATGCGCTATCCGCCGGACAGCGGGCTGCTGGATTTCGTCGCCCCGCGCCTGCCGGCTCCGCTGCACATGCTCGCGGCCCTGCTGCGCGCGCGCGGGCTCGGGCGCGAGGACAAGCTGGCGCTGGCGCGCTTCACCACCAGCGCCCGCTGGATGCAGTGGGGCTTGAACACCGACTGCAGCGTGGCCGAACTGCTGGAACGTTTCGGCCAGACCCCGCGCTTGAATCGCCTGATGTGGCGTCCGCTGTGCCTGGCGGCCCTGAACACGCCGATCGAACGGGCATCAAGCCAGGTGTTCCTGGCCGTGCTGCGCGACAGCCTGGGCGCGAAACGCAAGGCCTCCGACATGCTGCTGCCGCGCGTCTCCCTCGATGCCCTGTTCCCGCAGGCCGCCCAGCGCTTCATCGCGGAGCGCGGCGGCCGCGTGCTGTGCGGCGCGCGCGTCGACGGCATCGAGCCGCGCGGCACCCGCTGGCGCGTCGGCGCCGGTGCCGAGCCCGCCGAATTCGACGCCGTCGTGCTGGCCACCCCGGCCTGGCAAAGCGCCGCCTTGCTGCGCCCCTTGCCCGGCATGGAAGCGCTGGCCGACCAGCTGGACGGCTTCGCCTACGAGCCGATTTCGACGGTGTACCTGCAGTACGAGGCCGGCCTGCGCCTGCCGCTGCCCTTCTGCGCCCTGCTCGACGACCCCGTCCACGGCGCCTGGGGGCAATTCGTGTTCGACCGCGGCCAGCTGGATCCCGGCCAGGACGGCCTGCTGGCGGTGGTGGTCAGCGCCGCCGGCGAGGCGACCGAACGCGGCCAGGAGCGGCTGGCCGAAGGGGTCGCGGCCCAGCTGGCGGCGGCATTCAAGCAGCCGGCCCTGGCGCAAGCGCGCTGGAGCCGCGTCTTGACGGAAAAGCGCGCAACCTTCGCCTGCACGCCCGGCCTGGCGCGCCCGGCCAACGCCACCGGCGTGGCCGGCCTGGCACTGGCGGGGGATTACACCGCCGGCGACTATCCGGCCACGCTGGAGACGGCGGCCAGGAGCGGCCGGGCCGCCGCCCGCCTGGTCGTCGCAGGGACGGCGCGGGGGAAAGCGTGACGCTCGGCCATCGGCCCCAGGCGCAGCCTGCCCCGCAAAAACGGCAGCCTGTCGCAAGCGCGTGGCGGCACGCGGCCGGGATGGGTACAGTGGCAGCATCGAAACAAGTGTTATCGGAATTGCACATGAACAGCCTACTGGCCCTGCGCACAATGCTCCTGCTCGCCTTTGTCGTCGCCGCGACGGCGGTGCTGGTGCAGCCCGGCCTCGGCGGCGCCGGCGATCCGGCCGCCCACGCCATGCTGATGGTGGCGCGGAACTGAGCCGGGGCACGCGATGGGCAAACTGGAATACCTCGAGCTGCTGAAGCGCGCCCTGCTGGGCCTGCCGCCCGAGGTGCAGGCCAAGACCCTGGGCTACTACGAACAGCGCTTCGTCGACGGCATCAATACCGGCCGCAGCGAACAGGAGGTGGCACGCGAGCTCGACGACCCGACCAACATCGCGATGAGGCTGCGCGCCAACAGCTATAGCGCGCAGCTCGGCGCCCAAGCCGGCCCGCAAGCGAGCGCCCAGCCCGCCGCGCAAGCGGCCGCGCCGGGCGGACCGCAATTCGCGGTCTCCGCCAAGGCCAGCCCGGCCAGGGTGCTGCGGCTACTGGTGTCGGGCGCCGGCTTGGCAATCTTCAACCTGTTCATGCTCATCCCGGCAATGGTGTATTCGGCCCTGCTGTTCGCGCTGTACGCGGCGGCCCTGGCCTTCTACCTGAGCGGGATCGCGATCACGGCCAGCGGCCTGGCCGGCAACGGCGACCTGCTGCTCGACCTGCCGTCCCGCTACGTGCAGATCGACGCCGACGACCCCGAGGCCAAGCGCCAGGTGCGGGTCCGGATCGACGACACCGGCATCCACGTGCACAAGGAAGGCGCCGAAGTCGCGGCCGGCAACGCCGGGGCGCCGGCCAGCCTGCACGTCACGACCGACATGGACGCCGAGTCGCGCACCACCCAGACCGTGTTCGGCTTCGGCATGGTGCTGGGCGGGATCGCGCTGTTCCTGCTGTCGCTGGTGGTGACGCGCTACACGGCGGTCGGGATCAAGCGCTACATCCAGATGAATCTCTCCCTGCTCAAGGGACATTAAGGAAGCACGAAGCCATGCGCGCATTGATGAAAGTCGGATTCGGCCTGCTGCTGCTGGCGCTGCTGCTGATCGGCGCGTCCTGGAGCGTGCTGCGGGCCCAGGGTAGCAGCAGCGGCGCCAGCCCGGGCAGCCGCCTGCTCGCCACCGAAAAGCGCACGCTCGGCGCCAGCATCGCCGAGGTCGAGGTGAGCGGCCCGATCAACCTGAACCTGCGCCAGGGCACCCGCGCCTCGCTGGAGGTGCGCGGCGAGCAGCGCCTGCTGGCCAACGTCGACACCACGGTGGAAGGCAATACCCTGCACATCGGCCCGCGCGGCATCCTGCTGCGCCACCGCCAGCCGATCGAAGTCAACCTGGTGTTGCCGGCGCTCGAGCAGCTGAGCATCAGCGGCACGGGCCAACACATGGTCAGCGGCTTTTCGGGCGAGCGCATCGAACTCGCCGTCGACGGTTCCGGCGGCTTGCGCTTCAACGGCCGCTACCGCGACATCGATGCCGGCCTGCACGGCAGTGGCGAGGCCGAAATCACCGGCGGCAATGCCGACCGCGTAACGGCCGACGTCAAGGGCACCGGCCACATGATCCTGGTGGGCGCCGCCCGCGAGCTGCATGCCGAGATCGCCGGCTCCGGCGAGCTGGATGCGCGCCACCTGCGCGCTGAGGTGGCGACCCTGAGCCACCACGGCTCGGGCACCAGCGCCGTGTACGCCAGCAAGCACGTGAACGTGGAGCTGACGGGCAGCGGCGACGTCAGCGTCTACGGCAATCCGAACAATCGCGAAGTCAGCCGCAACGGCAGCGGCAGCGTCAGCTTCCCGGACTGAGCGGGGCTGCCGCGGCGCCGCGCCGCAGCCAGTCCAGCGCGCCTTGGCCGGCGGCGCGCCCGCTGCCGAAGCAAGCGGTCAGCAGATAGCCGCCGGTCGGCGCCTCCCAGTCCAGCATCTCGCCCGCCGCGAACACGCCCGGCAGCGCACGCAGCATGCCGGCGGGCGCATCAAGCACCTCGAAACGCACCCCGCCGCCGCTGCTGATCGCTTCATCGATCGGGCGCGGACGCTCCAGAGTAAGAGGCAAGGCCTTGATGGCTTGCGCCAGCCGCACCGGGTCCGCATAGTCTTCCTTGCTCAAGGCTTCGTGCAGCAGGCCCGATTTCACGCCCTTGATCCCCAGCCGGCTCTGCAAATGGCTGGACATCGAGCGTGCGCCGCGCGGCCGCATGACTTCCGCCGCCACGCGCCCGGCGTCATGGTCGGGCAGCAGGTCGATCCATACCGTGGCGCGGCCGTCGCGCAGGATGCGGTCGCGGATCGCACCGGACAAGGCATACACCAGGCTCCCCTCGATGCCGCTGGCGGTGACCACGAACTGGCCCTTGCGGTACAGGCGCTGGCCGTCGACGTCCTCGACAGCCAGCGCCACGGTGGTGAGCGGCGCGCCGGCGTGGCGGCTGCTGAAATGTTCGCTCCAGGCAGTGTCGAAACCGCAGTTCATCGGCACCAGCGGCGCCACCTCGACGCCGCGCTCCTCCAGCAGCGGCACCCAGGCGCCGTCCGAACCGAGGCGCGCCCAGCTCGCGCCGCCCAGCGCCAGCACGACGGCATCCGCCGCTTCCAGGCGCTCGCCGTCCGGGGTCGCGAACAGCAGCGCGCCGTCGCGCCAGCCCAGCCAGCGGTGCCGCATGTGGAAGCGCACGCCGGCTTCGCGCAGGCGGTGCAGCCAGGCGCGCAGCAGCGGCGCGGCCTTCATATCGGTCGGGAACACGCGGCCCGAACTGCCCACGAAGGTGTCGATGCCCAGGCCGTGGATCCATTCGCGCACCTGCTGCGGCGTGAAGCCGGCCAGCCACCGCCCGACCTCGGCGCGGCGCTTGCCGTAGCGCCCGGCGAACGCGCCGATGTCTTCGGAATGGGTGATGTTCATGCCGCCCTTGCCGGCTAGTAGGAATTTGCGGCCGACGGACGGCATGGCGTCGTACAGGTCGACCTGGACGCCGCCGGCGGACAGGACTTCGGCCGCCATCAGGCCGGCGGGGCCGCCGCCGATCACGATGGCGCGGCGCGTGGATTCATGGGTGGGACTCATGGGCCGGCATTGTAGTCGATGTGGCGCTTAAAAAAATAGTTGTAAAGGGACCTTGACATCGGAATATTGGCGGCCTAGGATGTCAAGCATGCTTTACATGTTAAGCACACTTTACATACTAGGAGGTGTCCAAATGCATGAGAAACGCGTCGCCCGCGCCTACTTCGTCGAACTGATGACGGCGCTCCTGGTCTATATCGTCTTGCTATTTGCCGCGATCCGCTATGGCCGCCCGATGCCGGAAGGCTGGCTGCGTACGCTGGTGCTGGCCACGCCAATGATCGGCTTCGGCCTGATGATCCGCACCTTCGTCCGCCACCTGGCGCGGATCGACGAATACCAGCGCATCCGCCTGCTCGAGAACATCGCGGTCGCCACCGCCATCACCCTGGCCGTCACCTTCACCTACGGCTTCATGGAAACCGCCGGCTTCGAGAAGCTGTCGATGTTCTCGGTGTGGATGATGATGGGCGCCAGCATGGCCGCCGTCAGCCTTTACCGCAAATGGGCGGACCGATGAAGAACCTGATCCGCGAGCTGCGCGGCGCGCGCGGCTGGAGCCAGGCCCACCTGGCCGACCTGCTGAGCGTCTCGCGCCAGACCGTGATCGCCATCGAGACCGGGCGCTACGATCCCAGCCTGCCCTTGGCGTTCACCATTTCGGCACTCTTCGAACAACCGATCGAAGCCATCTTCTTCCCAGACCAGGAGCCAGCATGAAACCTTTCGCTTGCACGAAACCCTTCGCTGTATACCCCATCGCCGTCGGCGTCCTCGTTGCGATTCTCTTTTCCGGTCACGGCCACGCAGCCGAGACCAGCGCGCCGCAGGCGAACCGCTTCGCCTCGACCATCGCTCCCGCCGAGCGCTTCGAGGTCGACGGCGTGCTGGTCGAGCAGTATGGAAAACCGGGCAGCCGCGGCCGCCCGCTGGTCCTGGTTCCGGGCCTGGCCAGCGGCGGCTGGGTGTGGCAGGAAGCGGTGCGCGCCTTCAGCCCGGACCACGTGGTCTACGTGCTGACCCTGCCGGGCTTCGACGGCCGCCCGCCGGCCCCCGCCAACGCCTTCGCCGCAAGCCGGGCCGCGGTCGAAAAACTGATCGAGCAGCGCCACCTGGACAAACCGGTGATCGTCGGCCACAGCCTAGGCGCGACCCTGGCGCTGGCGCTGGCCGAGAACCGGCCGGCCCGGGTCGGCGGCGTGGTCGCGATCGACGGCCTGCCCGTCATGCCCGGCACCGAAGCCCTGCCCCCGGCCGAGCGCGCCCGCTACGCCCAGGGCATGAAGGGCCGCATGGCCGGCCTGACCCCGGCGCTGTTCGCCAAACAGCAGCAGGCTTATATGCGCACCATCGGCGTGCTCGACATGGGCAAGGCCGACGACGTCGCCCTGCTGACCGGGCGCAGCGACCCGGCGTCCGTCGGGCAGTATGCGGCCGACGTGGTGGAGCTCGACCTGCGTCCGGGCCTGAAGAACATCCAGGCGCCGGTGCTCGTCATTTCGCCGTTCTTCGATGCCGACGGCGCCCAGCAGGGCCTCAGCGCCGAGGCCAAGGCGGACTATTACCGCGCGCTGATGCAGGGCGCGCCGAAGGTGGACGTCGTGACGGTGGCGCCGGCGCGCCACTTCGCGATGATCGACCAGCCGCAGCTGGTCAACGACGCCATCCGCAAGTACCTGGCGTCGCTGTAAGCCTGGGCGCCCAGCGGCTCAGTCGATCATCGGGATCGTGCCGGGCGCCTTCACCTCGCGCATCACGAACGAGGTGTACACCTCCTTCACGCTGGGCAGGCCGTTGATGCGGGTCTCGGCAAACACGCCGTAGGCCTGCAGGTCTTCCGCCACCGCCATCAGCTGGTAGTCGTAGCGCCCCGAGATCCGGTGGCAGGACAGCACCTGCGGAATCGCCTGGGCCGCGCGCTCGAAAGCCTGCAGGTGGCGGGTGTCCTTCTTGTCCAGCGAGATATGCACGAAGGCCGTGACCTGGTAACCCAGCTTGGCCGGATCCAGGCGCGCCTGGTAGGCCCGGATCACCCCTTCTTCCTCCAGGCGCTTGACGCGCCGCCAGCACGGCGAGGTCGACAGCGACACCCGCTCGGCCAGGTCGGCGCTCGACAGCCGCGCATTTCCCTGCAGCTCTTCCAGAATCCGGCGGTCCACGCGATCGAGTTGAGGCATGTTCATTGAGATGCACATCCTTTTGCGAAACGTTCATTGCGCCAACAGGCGACGCAGTGGGTCAACTATAGCAAATCTTGCCTATTTGTAACCTCTATAATTTTTATGTCGTTCACATAAATACAACAAGCAGCCCCCAAGAAAAGGAGCAGTTCCGCATGATCCGTTCCACCCTCCGTCTCAAACCCTCCGTCCTCCTCATCGGCGCCGCGCTGGCGCCCGCGTTCTGGATGCCCGCCCACGCCCAGGAGCAGGACGCCGGCACGGTCAAGAACCGCGTCGTCGTCACCGGCTCGTCGATCAAGCGCATCGAAGGCGAAACCGCGCTGCCGGTGCAGGTGCTCAAGCGCGCCGAGATCGAACGGATCGGCGCCTCCTCGACCGAGGAACTGGTCAAGCAGCTGAGCTCGCTGAGCAGCGCCGGCAGCTCGACCACGGTCGCGAACGCGTCGGGCTACGGCGGCGGCAATATCGCCACCGTGTCGCTGCGCGGCCTCGGCGGCGCGCGCACGCTGGTGCTGGTGAACGGCCGCCGCATGGCGGTGTACGGCGGCGGCTCGGCCGGTGCGGCCGGCTCCTCGGTGGACATCAACAGCATTCCGCTGGCAGCCATCGAGCGCGTCGAAGTGCTGAAGGACGGCGCCTCGGCGATCTACGGCAGCGATGCCATCGCCGGCGTGGTCAATTTCATCCTGCGCCGCGACTACAAGGGCGTCGAAATCTCCGGCACCTATGGCCAGCCGACGAAAGGGAGCTCGGGCAAGGACACCAAGGCCTCGCTGCTCGGCGGGATCGGCGACTTCGCCGCCGACGGCTACAACATTACCGCCGGCCTGAGCCTGCAAACGACCGACGCCATCTACGGTTACGAGCGCGCCTTCGCGCGCCGCCTGGACGTGGCGCACTACAACGACTACCTGTCCTCGATCGCCTTCCCGGCCAACGTCTCGATGTACGGCACCGGCGTGCTGAAGAACCCGATGCTGCCGAACTGCGGCCCGGTGTCCGTGGTGTCGCCGTACGCGCCGACCCGCTGCAGCTTCGACAACAGCCCTTCGGTCTCGCTGCAGCCGGACGCGCGCCGCGCTAGCCTGATGCTGAACGGCCGCAAGCGGCTGGCCGACGATGCCGAGGCCTACTTCGAGGGCAGCCTGACGCACAACGAGTTCGTGTCGCAGACCCAGGCAGTGCCGATGGCCTGGAACGCCATCACCACCGCCACCAACCCCTACGTCCCGCAATACAAGGCGCTGATGGAGCAGTATCCGGGCACGGCCAAGTACAACGTCGGCATCGGCGGTTTCGTGCTGGTCCCGTCCAGCCCCTACTACCCGAAAGACTTCGCGGCCGCCAACGGCCTCACCGGCCTGCCGCTGCTGCTGAACTACCGCGACGTCGCCAATGGCGTGCGCAACACCGAGGACATCGCCGAGAATGCGCGCTTCCTGGTGGGCGCGCGCGGCACCGTGGGCGGCTGGGACCTCGATTCGGCCTTGCTGTTCAGCCAGAGCAAGGTCAAGGAAAACCTGCTGAGCGGCTATGCGCAGTACTCGAAGGTGCTGCCGATCCTGAACAGCGGCGTGATCAACCCCTTCGGCGACACCACCGACAAGGCGGCGCTGGATGCGGTGCGCGGCGCCGAGTTCCGGGGCACCAGCTACACCACCAAGACCTCGGCCACCTCGATCGACGCCAAGGCCTCGCGCGAACTGCTGCAGCTGCCGGCCGGCATGCTGGCGGTGGCCTTCGGCGCCGAGCTGCGCCGCGAGAAATTCGAGTACAACCCTTCGGTGGCGATCCAGACCGGCGACATCGCGGGCCTGGGCGGCAACGCCTTCCCGGTGGTCGGCGCGCGCAACGTCGGCTCGGCCTATGCGGAAGCCAGCATCCCGATCGTCAAGACGCTGGATGGCGACGTTGCCGTGCGCTACGACCATTACCAGGGCGTCGGCTCCACGGTCAACCCGAAAGCCTCGATCCGCTGGCAGCCGAGCAGCACCTGGCTGGTGCGCGCCGCGGTGGGCACCGGCTTCCGGGCCCCCTCGCTGACCGACCTGTACACCCCGCAGGCCACCAGCGTCACCGCCAACGGCACGCGCGACCCGATCCGCTGCCCGGACATCAAGACCGGCGCACCGAACGACTGCAACTTCCAGTTCACCACGATCACCGGCGGCAACCCGAACCTGAAGCCCGAGAAATCGGTGTCCTACACCGCCGGCATCATGTTCGAGCCGACCCGCGACCTGTCGCTGAGCCTGGACGCCTTCAGCCTGCAGCTCAAGGATGCGATCGTGCCCGGCGGCCTCTCGTCGGTGTATTTCCTGGCGAATGCCGACCGCGCGAAGCAGTATTCCCAGTACATCCTGCGCGGCGCGCCGGACGGCAATGCCAGCGGTGTCGGCCCGATCACCGGCATCCTGCAGACCAACGCCAACCTGTTCCGCACCAAGGTGGCCGGTGTCGACCTCGACGGCCGCTACACGCTGCGCCTGAACGCCGCCAACCGCGTCAACTTCCGCATCTCGGGCACCTACCTCGGCAAGTACGACAACCAGCAGCCGGACGGCAGCTACACCAGCTCGCTGGACCAGGCCCTGAACGCGTCCGGCGGCGTGGTGCTGCGCTGGAAGCACAATGCCAGCGCCACATGGCTGACCGGCGCCTTCGAGACCACGTTGTCGCAGAACTACCAGAAGGGCTACACCGACGCCGCCGCCAACCGCGCCCCGGCCGGCACCCCGGTGCGCAAGGTGGTCCCCTACCAGACCTACGACCTGCAGCTGGCCTACACCGGCATCAGGTCGACCCGCCTGGCAATCGGCATCAAGAACCTGTTCGACCGCGACCCGCCCTACACCAACCTGACCTCGAACTTCCTGGGTGGCTATGATGTGAGCTACGGCGACCCGCGCGGCCGCTACGCCTACGCCAGCGCGACATACAGCTGGAAGTAATATATCCTCACCGGCGCGGGGCTGCGGCTGCCGCGCCGTTTCCGTTTTGATCAAGGAGTGTTATGCCTCGTCTCACCAAGCTTTCCCTGGCCCTGCTGCTCGCGGGCGCCGCGTCCGTCAACGCCGCCGAAGCGCCCGCCGACCGTCCCCTGCCGGCCCGCCAGGCCGAGATCGACGCCATCGTCAAGGAGATCTCGCCGCAGCGGATCCAGGCCTACGTCAACAAACTGGTGAGCTTCGGCACCCGCCACACGATGTCTGACACCACCTCCGACACGCGCGGCATCGGCGCCGCGCGGCGCTGGATCAAGTCGGAGATGGAACGCTGCGGCGCCGGCCGCCTGGAGGTGCGCTTCGACGGCCACCTGCACCCGGTCGACAACCGCATCGACCGCCCGACCGAGATCGTCAACGTGGTCGCCACCCTGCCGGGCTCGCAGGCGGCCTCGAAGGACCGCCTGTACGTGGTCAGCGGCCACTACGATTCGCGCGTGACCGACGTGATGAACGCCACGGCCGACGCGCCGGGCGCCAACGACGACGCCTCCGGCACCGCGGCCGTCATCGAGATGGCCTGCGTGATGGCGCGCCACAAGTTCGACGCGACCCTGGTCTTCATGACCGTGGCGGCCGAGGAACAGGGCCTGTACGGCTCCGGCGACTTCGCGAAGAAAGCCAAGGCCAACAAGCTGAACATCGCCGGCATGCTGAACAACGACATCATCGGCAGCTCGCACGACGAACACGGCAAATTGGACAACGCCCACGTGCGCCTGTTCGCCGAAGGCGTGCCGCCGCTGAAGGAAGCGCCGTCGCCCGAGCTGCGCACCCTGCTGGTGACCGGCGGCGAGAACGATTCGATCACGCGCCAGCTGGCCCGCCACGTCAAGGAAACCGGCGAGCGCTACGTCCCGAACTTCAAGGTCGACATCATCTACCGGCGCGACCGCTACCTGCGCGGCGGCGACCACAGCCCCTTCCTGGACGCCGGCTACGCGGCGGTGCGCTTCACCGAGCCGAACGAGGACTTCAAGCACCAGCACCAGGACCTGCGCACCGAGCATGGCGTCAAGATCGGCGACCTGCCGGAATTCGTCGACCCGGAATACGTGGCCCAGGTGGCGCGCGTGAACGCCGCCTCGCTGGCCTCGCTGGCGCTGGCCCCGGCCGCGCCGCAGGAAGTCAAGGTGAAGACCGAGGCGCTGGACAACGGCACCGACCTGGTGTGGAAGGCCAACGCCGAACCCGACCTGGCCGGCTACCGCGTCGTCTGGCGCGAAACGACCGCGCCGCTGTGGCAAGGTTCGCGCTTCGTCGGCAACGTCACCACCGCGCGCATCGACATGTCGAAGGACAACGTGCTGTACGGCGTACAGGCCGTGGACAAGGACGGCAACGTCAGCCCGGCGACCTATCCGCTGCCGGCCCGCTGACCCTTCCTCGACGGCCGGATCCGCCACATGGCGCTCCGGCCGTCCGCAAGGCTTACGCCGCGGCGCAACATGCCGCGGCGTTTTCTTTTCCATCGCGCGCTTTCCAGCGCCAGCTCAACAAATCAGCCTTACGCCTGCGGGATACTCGTGCCGCAAGCGTTCTTCCGCTATGCGCTGCAGCATTTTTTGTTTAGCAGACGCACAACAAATTTCTTGACTTGTATGCTGCTGAGCATATTCTTACACGCACAACAATACGAACGATGCGCGCCTCAGCGGCAGTCGGAGGGGTCCACGATTCGTCTGGTAGTCCGTATCACATTCTTGGAGGATGTAAATGTCGGCAATGACTCGTAGGACATTGCTGGGCGCGATCGCGACCAGCCCGCTCTGGCTTCAAACTGCATGGGCCCAGCCCACGAATCTCAAGATTTCCCATCAATTCCCCGGCGGCAGCGTCGCCGAGGGCGATTTTCGCGACCGCCTGTGCCGCATGTTCGCCACCGAGGTGGAACGCCGCACCAGGGGCAAGCTCAAGTTCTCGATCTACCCGCGCAACACGCTCATGAAGAGCGAAGCGCAGATCCCGGCCCTGGCCAAGGGGCAGCTCGACATGTCGCTGGTGCCGCTGACGTATGCCGGTGCCGAGCTGCCGGAAGTGAACATCGGCCTGCTGCCGGGCCTGGTGACTTCCTACGAACAGGGTTACGCCTGGAAGAACGCCGAGATCGGCCAGGAATTCCAGCGCCTGCTGGCCGACAAGGGCATCGTGATCCTGAGCTGGATCTGGCAGGCCGGCGGCGTCGCCTCGCGCGGCAAGCCGATCATCAACCCCGAGGACGCGGCCGGCATGAAGGTGCGCGGCGGCTCGCACGAGATGGACATGCTCCTCAAGGAAGCCGGCGCCAGCGTGGTGGACATGCCGTCGAACGAGATCCGCGGCGCCATGGAAAAAGGCAGGCTGGATGCGGCCATGACCTCCTCGTCTTCGCTGATCTCGTTCCGTTTGGACCAAGTGTCGAAGTATGTGACGACCGCGCGCGGCGGCGCCTACTGGTTCATGCTGGAGCCGCTGCTGATCTCCAGGGCCGTCTTCGAGCGCCTGCCGCGCGAGCAGCAGGCCGTCCTGATGGCGGTGGGCACCGAACTCGAAGCCTTTGCCCGCCGCTCGGCCCAGCAGGACGACGCCGCCGTGGTGGCCTTGTTCCAGGGCAAGGGTGGCCACTCGATCGACCTCACCAGCGATTCGCTGCACAAGTGGCAGGAAATCGCGCGCAATACGGCCTGGAAGGATTACGGGTCGCGTAACGAACAATGCGCGAAGCTGCTGGCGCTGGCGGAGAAGACCGTCGCGTAGCCGTCGTTCCCGCGAAGGCGGGAAGCCAAGTCCGTCGAGTAGTCACCAGCATCAAGCGCAACTGGCTTCACATATGAACCTGGGGCCCCGCCTGCGCGGGGACGACGTTTATACGCTACAAACCGTTTCAGCCCCCCGTCACCGGCGGAAAGAACGCCACCTCGCCACCCTCGCGGACCGGGGTCTCCGGTTCGCACATCACGTGGTTGAAGGCCATACGCAGCGCGCGTTCGTGGGCCAGGGCCTCGGCCCAGGCGCCGCCGCGGGCGATCAGGAAATCGCGCACCGCGCCAACCGTCGCCACGCCCTCGGGCAGCGCGACCGCTTCGCCGGCAGTGCCGACGGCTTCGCGTACGCTCGCAAAAAATCGAAGATTGATATGCATGTGAACCTGTAAACTCAGTGCTGCAGGAAGGCGAACGGGATGAAGCGCACCATGTCGCCGCGCGCGATCGCCTGGCCCGGCGGGCAGTCGATCAGGCCGTCGGCCCACACGGTCGAGGTCAGCACGCCCGAACCCTGGTTCGGGAACAGTTCCAGCCCACCCTGCCCGTTGACGCGGGCGCGCAGGAATTCGTTGCGGCGGTCCGCTATCGGCCAATCGAAGTCGGCGCGCATGGGAAGCGTCCGCGGGCCCACGTCGCCGCTCACGCCCTGCAAGCGCAGCAGGAACGACCGCACGAACAGCAGGAAGGTGACGAAGCTCGACACCGGATTGCCCGGCAGGCCCAGGAAGTAAGCAACGCCAGTGGCGCTGCTTACGCAAGGCCCTCCGTCAGCGTCGTTTTCCCCACGGCGCACTTCGCCGAACGCCAGCGGCTTGCCAGGCTTGACCGCGATCTGCCACATGTTCAGCCGTCCCTCCGCTTCCACGGCCGGCTTGATGTGGTCTTCCTCGCCGACCGAGACGCCGCCCGAGGTGATGATCAGGTCGTGCTGCTGTGCGGCCGCGCGCAGGGTGTCGCGGGTCGCCTGCAGCGAGTCCGGCACGATGCCGTAGTCGGTGAACTCGCAGCCGAAGTTCTCGAGCAGGCCGCGCAGCGTGAAGCGGTTCGAGTTGTAGATCGCCCCCGGTTTCAATGGCTCGCCGGGCATGGCCAGTTCGTCGCCGGTGAAGAACACCGCCACGCGCACGCGCCGGCGCACCGGCAGCCGGGCCAGGCCGACCGATGCCGCCAGCCCCAGTTCCTGGCTGCGCAGGCGGGTGCCTGCCGGCAGGATGACGGAGCCGGCGCGCACGTCCTCGCCGGCGCGGCGGATCCATTCGCCCGATTGCGGCGCGTGCTTCACGGTGACCACGTCGCCGTCCAGCTCGCACTGTTCCTGCATCACCACCGCGTCCGCGCCCTCCGGGATCAGCGCGCCCGTGAAGATGCGCGCCGCGGTGCCGGGTGCGAGGAAGCTGCCGACATGGCCGGCCGGGATGCGTTGGGCCACCTTCAGGCTGGCCGCACCGCCGGCACAGTCGGCCGCGCGCACGGCATAGCCGTCCATCTGGGTGTTGTCGGCGCTCGGCACGTCCAGTGTCGAAGCCTGGTCCTCGGCCAGCACGCGGCCGTTGGCTTCCAGGGTATCCACCAGCTCGACCTCGCCGACCGGGCGGGCCGCCGCCAGCAGCAGGTCGAGGGCTTCGCGCACCGCCAGCATCGGCTGGCGCGCCGGTGCCGCGGGGCCGCTCATCGCTCCAGCCCCGTGTGCTGCGCGATGTACGCCTTCACCTGCGCGACGTCGGTCGTCATGACGACGAAGCGCTGCGGCAGGGCCTCGATGTTCTCGAAGCCGGCCGGACGCTCGGCATCGGTACCGAGCGCTTCCAGGATGGTCTCGTTGAACTTGGCGGCCAGGGCGGTCTCCAGCACGATCATCGGGACGCCCGGCTCGATGTGTTCGCGCGCGACCTTGATGCCGTCGGCGGTGTGGGTGTCGATCGTGATGCCGTAGTCGTCGAACACTTCGCGAATGGTCGCCAGGCGGTCTTCGTGGTTCGAGCTGCCGGACTGGAAGCCGTAGTCGGCTACGCGCTTGAACTCGTCGCCGTCGCTGCCCGGCGCGCCCGACAGGTCGAAGCCGCCGTGGGTCTCGACCTTGCGGAACAGCGCGTGCGTGCGCTCGGCGTCGCGGCCCACCAGTTCGTAGACGAAGCGTTCGAAGTTCGAGGCCTTCGAGATGTCCATCGACGGGCTGCTGGTGTGGAAGGTTTCGGACGATTTGCGGACGCGGTAGACGCCGGTGCGGAAGAACTCGTCCAGCACGTTGTTCTCGTTGGTGGCGACGACGAGTTTCGCGATCGGCAGGCCCATCATGCGGGCGATGTGGCCGGCGCAGATGTTGCCGAAGTTCCCCGACGGGACCGTGAACGAGACCTTCTGCTGGTTCGAGGTGGTCGCCTTCAGGTAGCCGCGGAAGTAATAGACCACCTGGGCCACCACGCGCGCCCAGTTGATCGAGTTGACGGTGCCGATCTTGTGGCGGGCCTTGAATTCGAGGTCGTTCGACACCGCCTTGACCATGTCCTGGCAATCGTCGAACACGCCCTCGACCGCGATGTTGAAGATGTTCGGGTCCTGCAGGCTGAACATCTGCGCGGTCTGGAAGGCGCTCATCTTCTTGTGCGGCGACAGCATGAAGACGCGGATCCCGCGCTTGCCGCGCATCGCGTACTCGGCCGCGCTGCCGGTATCGCCCGAGGTGGCGCCGAAGATGTTCAGCTCATCGCCGTTCTTCGCCAGCGCGTACTCGAACAGATTGCCCAGCAGTTGCATGGCCATGTCCTTGAAGGCCAGGGTCGGGCCGTTCGACAGCCCCTGCAGGATCAGCGTGCGGTCCGCGCCCTGCTCCAGCACGCGCAGCGGCGTGATCTCGGCGGCGGCTTCGTCGGCGCGCGCATTGCGGTACACCTCGGCGGTGTAGGTCTTGCTGGTGAGCGCCTTCAGGTCCGCTTCGGGGATATCGGTCGCGAACTTGCGCAGGATTTCGAACGCCAGGTCGGCGTAGGCGAGCTGCCGCCAGGCGTCGAGCTCGGCGCCCGTCACCTGCGGGTAGTGTTCGGGCAGGTACAGGCCGCCGTCCGGCGCGAGGCCGCCCAGCAGGATGTCGGAAAAACCTTGGGGATTGCGTGCTGCGGACGCGCTCGTCGCGCGGGTGGACACATAGTGCATACGGTAGGCAGAGTCGAAAGTTGGCGGGCGTTGACCTTTTATTATAGTGCGCCTGCAGCAAACTTGTCTTCTTACCGAATATTGTTCAGCCTGGATGGTGGGCACCCCGAGCCCACCCGCATCTTTAGCAGGCCGCGTGGTTCACGGTCACCACATGGATCGCCAGGCCGCCCAGCGAGGTTTCCTTGTACTTGGCCTGCATGTCGTAGCCGGTCTGGCGCATCGTCTCGATCACGTCGTCCAGGCTGACGAAGTGGCTGCCGTCACCCTTCAGCGACAGCGAGGCCGCGGTGATGGCCTTGATCGCGCCCATGCCGTTGCGCTCGATGCAGGGAATCTGCACCAGGCCGCCGATCGGGTCGCAGGTCATGCCCAGGTGATGCTCGATGCCGACCTCGGCCGCGTTCTCGATCTGCTCGTTGCTGCCGCCCAGCGCCGCGACCAGGCCCGCCGCCGCCATCGCGCAGGCCACGCCGACCTCGCCCTGGCAGCCGATCTCGGCGCCCGAGATCGAGGCGTTCTTCTTGCACAGCATGCCGATCGCGCTCGAGCTCAGCAGGAACTCGCGGATGCCGCGCTGCGGGTCGGTCGGGCGGCAGTCCTCGGCGTAGTAGCGCAACACCGCCGGAATGATACCGGCCGCGCCGTTCGTCGGCGCGGTGACGACCCGGCCGCCGGCCGCGTTCTCTTCGTTGACCGCCATCGCGTACAGGCTGACTTCGTTGAGGGCGTCGTGCGGCAGCTGGTTGGCGCTGCCGCGCGCTTCCTGTTCACGCTCCAGACGCCACAGCTTGGCCGCGCGCCGCTTGACGTTCAAGCCACCCGGCAGCTGGCCCTCGGTCACCAGGCCGTGGGCGATACAGTCGCGCATCACCTGCCAGATGCGGTCCAGGCCCGCGTCCAGCTCGGCCTCGCTCATGCGCGCCAGCTCGTTCGCGCGCAGCATGGCGGGAATGCTGAGGCCGTCACGCTTGCCGTGGTCGAGCAGCTCGCGCATCGTATCGAAGGGGTACGGAATCGGCGCTTGCGCGGTTTCCCTGGGCGGCGCCTGGTTCGCCTGCAGGTTCGCCTGTGACTCGCCGGCCGCGGTGATGAAGCCGCCGCCGATCGAGTAATAGACACGCTCGATCACGCTGCCGTCAAGCAGCTTGAGCACGAAGCGCATCCCGTTCGGGTGTTCCGGCAGGGTCGACTGCTTGTGCCAGACCAGGCTGGTCTTGCTCGAGAACGGCACTTCTTTCGTGCCGAGCAGCTTCAGCACGCCGTCCAGTTCGGCCTCGGCCAGCTTGTCCTCGACGCTGTCCGGATCGACGTCCCGCGGGGTCTCGCCCATCAGGCCGAGGATCACGGCCTTGTCGGTGGCGTGGCCGACGCCGGTCAGGGCCAGCGAGCCGTAAAGGTGGGCTTCGACGCCCACGGCCTGTTCGAGGTCGCCCGACTCCAGCAGACAATCCTGTAAAAAGCGGCGCGCGGCGACCATCGGGCCCACCGTATGCGAGCTGGAAGGGCCGATGCCGATCTTGAATAAGTCAAATACGCTCATGTCCACGAGCTGTCTCCTGAAAATCTTCGTTTTTATTGTAAACGTCGTTCCCGCGGAGGCGGGAAGCCAAGTCCGGCGCCCCGCCGCGAACACTTGGATTCCCGCCTGCGCGGGAATGACGGTGGTAATTCAGGCGGTCTGCCCGACGTCCACATTCGCCAGCATGTCGGCCACCATCTCATCGACGCCGATGCGCGCCTTCCAGCCCCAGTCGGCCGTCGCGCGGGCGTCGTCCAGGCTCTTCGGCCAGGAATCGGCGATCTGCTGGCGGGAATCCGGCTTGTAGGCGATCCGGAATTCCGGCAGCTTCGATTGAATCGCGGCGGCCAGTTCGCGCGGGTTGAAGGACACGCCGGCCACGTTGTACGACGAGCGGATCGCGACCTTCCCGGCCGGGGCGTCCATCAGCTCGGTGGTGGCACGGATCGCGTCCGGCATGTAGATCATCGGCAGCGTGGTCTCCGGGCCCAGGAAGCATTCGTAGGTCTCGCCCTTGAGCGCTGCGTGGAAGATCGCGATCGCGTAGTCGGTGGTGCCGCCGCCAGGAGGCGACTTGAAGCTGATGATGCCAGGGTAGCGGATGCTGCGCACGTCGACGCCATACTTCGCGTGATAGTACTCGCACAGGCGCTCGCCGGCCAGCTTGCTGATGCCGTAGATCGAGGTCGGGTCCATCACCGTGTACTGCGGCGTGTTCTCGGCCGGGGTGTTCGGGCCGAAGGCGGCGATCGACGAGGGCCAGAACACCTTCAGCGGCTTGCCGGCTTCGACGCGTTCGCGTGCGATTTCGAGGATGTTCAGCAGGCCGTCCATGTTCAGGGTCCAGGCCTTCAGCGGCGCCTTCTCGCCGGTGGCCGACAGCAGCGCGGCCAGCTGGTAGACCTGGGTCACGCCTTCGTCGGCGATCAGGCGCGCGACTGCATCGCGGTCGAGCACGTCCAGGCGGGTGTAGCGCGCGGCGCCGTAGACATTCTCGGTGCCGATGTCGGAGGCGATGACCTTGTCCGCGCCGTGCTGCTGCGCGAGCGCGCCCACGAGTTCACTGCCGATCTGGCCGTTGGCGCCGATGATGAGGATGCGTTCCATTCTTTGAGACCCGGTTTAATTATTATTGAGGATGCCCAGCTCGCGGCCGGCTTGTTCGAAGGCTTTCAGCACCGTGTCGAGCTGCTCGCGGGTGTGCGCCGCCGACAACTGGACGCGCACGCGCGCCTGGCCCATCGGCACCACCGGGTAGAAGAAGCCCGACAGCAGCACGCCCAGTTCGAACATGCGGGCCGCGAATTTCTGCGCCACCGGCGCGTCGAACAGCATCACCGGCACCACCGGGTGGGTGCCCGGCTTGATGGTGAAGCCGATGCGCTCGATCTCGCGGCGGAAATACGCCGTGTTCTCGTGCAGGCGGTCGCGCAGCTCGGTACTTTTGCTGATGCGGTCCAGCACGGCCAGCGAAGCGCCGGCGATCATCGGCGCCAGGCTGTTCGAGAACAGGTAGGGGCGCGATTTCTGGCGCAGGGTCTCGATCACTTCCTTGCGGCCCGACGTAAAGCCGCCCATCGCGCCGCCCAGGGCCTTGCCGAGGGTACCGGTGATGATGTCGATCTTGCCCATCACATTGAAGTGCTCGTGGGTGCCGCGCCCTCGCTTGCCCATGAAGCCGGTCGCATGCGACTCATCGATCATGGTCAACGCGCCGTATTTCTCGGCCAGCGCGACGATCTCGTCCAGCTTGGCGATGGTGCCGTCCATCGAGAACGCGCCGTCGGTGACGATGATCTTGTGGCGCTTTCCCGCTTCGGTCGCGGCGATCAGCTGCTTTTCCAGGTCGGCCATGTCGTTGTTGGCGTAGCGGTAGCGCGCGGCCTTGCACAAGCGAATGCCGTCGATGATCGAGGCGTGGTTCAGGGCGTCCGAGATGATCGCGTCGTTCTCGTCGAACAGCGGCTCGAACACGCCGCCGTTGGCATCGAAAGCCGCCGCGTACAGGATGGTGTCTTCGGTACCGAGGAATTCGGACAGCTTGCGCTCCAGTTCCTTGTGCACGGTCTGGGTGCCGCAGATGAAGCGTACCGACGACAGTCCGTAGCCGTACTTCTGCAGCGCCGCTTCGGCCGCCTTCTGGGTTTCCGGATCGCCGGACAGGCCGAGGTAGTTGTTGGCGCACATATTGATCAGCGTGCGGCCGTCTTCGGCAACGACCTCGGCCCCCTGGCGCGACGCGATCACGCGTTCGGGCTTGAACAGGCCCTCCGTCCGGAGCGTGTCGAGTTTGGTCTGGAGGGCGCTATAGAATGCCTGGTCGCTCATTGTCTTCCTCGTCCTTGTCATTTGTTGGCGGATGTTGTACCGTTGGTCCCGTTCGTTCGATGTATTGCACCGAGTTCTTTATCTCGAACAGAATTCCAATATATTGAATATTACCCCCGACCATTGAACTTGGCAAGCAATTGTCAAATTAGCTTAGATGAATAAAGTGGTAACAGCACTCGCCCCCGCCGGCGCCCCGCCCGAAGTCGGCGCCACCCTGCAGCGCCTGCGCCTGGCGCGCGGCCTGACGCTCGAGGATTTGTCGCGCATCGCCGGGGTCTCCAAGTCGATGCTCTCGCAGATCGAGCGCGAGAAGGCGAATCCGACCATCGCCATCACCTGGCGCCTGGCCAACGCGCTGGGCGTGCAGATCGGCGAACTGCTGTCCTCGGAAGTGCGCAGCAGCGACACGATCCGCGTGGTCGACGCCCACGAGATTCCTACCCTGCCCGGCGCCCATGCCGGCTATGCCTTGCGCATCCTCGGCCCGATGGAATTGGCCGGCAAGTACGAATGGTATGAGCTGACCCTGGCGCCCGGCGGCGAACTGGCTTCGCAAGCGCACGACCCCGGCACCAGCGAACACCTGACGGTGCTGACCGGCGCGGTGGAACTGGAAGTGGGCGCGGAAAAGAAGCGCGTCAAGCATGGCGCGACGGCGCGCTACCCGGCGGACGTGGCGCACACGATCCGCAATACGGGCAAGACCGAGGCGAAGGCCTTGATGGTGGTGGTGCACCGCTGAGGCGCCGGCGCCGGGCCGGCGCCCGTGCTTCAGTCTTCGTGCACTATGGTTTCCGTCCCGGCGCAGGCAGCCGGTCCAAGCACGGAAACGATGGCGAACAGGCTTATCATCTGCCGCCCTGCCCCGCTCATTTTTACTCCGAACCGCCCGCCACCGCCGGCGCCGTGTCCATCTTCAGCACCTTGCTGAGGAAGCCCCAACGATCCGCCACCTCCTCGATCTGCTTGCTGGTCGGCTTGCCCGCACCGTGGCCGGCCTTAGTATCGATGCGGATGATGATCGGATTGCCGCCGGCCTGGTCCGCCTGGGCGGTGGCGGCGAACTTGAAGCTGTGCGCCGGCACCACACGGTCGTCATGGTCGGCCGTGGTGATCATGGTGGCCGGATAGCAGGTGTCCGGCTTCAGCTTGTGCAGCGGCGAATACTTCACCAGCGCCTTGAATTCGTCCGGATTTTCCGACGAGCCGTAATCCGAGGTCCAGGCCCAGCCGATCGTGAACTTGTGGAAGCGCAGCATGTCCATCACGCCCACCATCGGGATCGCCGCGCCGAACAGGTCCGGACGCTGGGTCATCGCCGCGCCCACCAGCAGGCCGCCGTTGCTGCCGCCGCCGATCGCCAGCTTCGATGGCGAGGTCACCTTGTTGTTGACCAGCCACTCGGCCGCCCCGATGAAGTCGTCAAACACGTTCTGCTTGTTCAACTTGGTGCCGGCCTCGTGCCAGGCTTCGCCGTATTCGCCGCCACCGCGCAGGTTGGCGACCACATAGACGCCACCCATTTCCATCCAGGCCAGGTTGGCCGGCGAGAAGCCAGGGGTCATCGAGATGTTGAAGCCGCCGTAGCCGTACAGGTAGGTCGGATTGCTGCCGTCCAGCTTCAGGCCCTTCTTCGAGACGATGAACATCGGCACCTTTGTGCCGTCGCGGCTGGTGTAGAACTGCTGGCGGGTCTCGTAGCCGGCCGGATCGAAGGCGACCTTCGGCTGGCGGAATACCGTCGACGCGCCGCTCTTCATGTCGACGCGGTAGATCGTGGTCGGGGTCGTGAAGCCGGTGAACGAGAAGAAGGTCTCGGTATCGCCCTGCTTGCCGCCGAAGCCGGAGACGGAACCGATGCCCGGCAGGGCCACCTCGCGCACCTGTCTGCCTTGGAGGTCGGTGATCTTGACCACGCTGCGCGCATCGGCCAGGTATTCGTTGATCAGCTGCTGGTTGACCATGTGGCTGGAAACCAGGGTCTGCCGGCTTTCCGGCAGCACCGTCTTCCAGTTCGCTTCCTGGGGCTTGTTCACGTCGATCGCAACGATCCGTTTGCGCGGCGCCTTGCGGTCGGTGGCGAAGTAGAACACGCTGCCGACATTGTCGATGAAGTCGTAGCCGGCCTCGAAGTTGTCGATCAGCGGCGTCACCTTGCTGTCAGGCTTGGCCAGATCCTTGTAGAAGATCCGGTATCTCGGGGCGGTGCCCTTGGTGGCCGTGATCAGCAGGTAGCGGCCGTCGTCGGTGGTGGTGGCGCCGAAGCCCCATTCCTTCTCGTCCGGACGGTCGTAGACCAGCACGTCTGCTGCTTGCGGCGTGCCCAGCTTGTAGTAATAGAGCTTCTGGAAGTAGTTGACGTCGGCGAGCTTGGTCGCTTCCTTCGGTTCGTCGTAGCGGCTGTAGAAGAAGCCCTTGCCGTCGCGGGTCCAGGCGGTGCTGGAGAACTTCACCCACTGGATGTGGTCGTCGAGGTCCTTGCCGGTATCGACGTCGCGCACCCGGATCTCGTTCCAGTCCGAGCCCGAGGCCGCGGTCGAGTAGGCCAGCAGCTTGCCGTCCGGGCTCACCGCCATGCCGGCCAGCGCCACCGTGCCGTCGGCCGCCAGGCGGTTCGGATCGAGCAGCAGGCGCGGCGTATCCGACAGCGATTTCATGGTGTACAGCACGGACTGGTTCTGCAGGCCGTCGTTGCGGCTGAAGAAGTAGCGGCCGCCTTCCTTGAACGGCACGCTGTAGCGCTCGTAGTTCCAGAGCTGGGTCAGGCGTTGGCGGATCGCTTCGCGCTGCGGGATCTGCGCCAGGTAAGACTGGGTCAGCTTGTTCTCGGCGTCGACCCAGGCCTTGGTCTCCGCGCTGTTCGCGTCTTCCAGCCAGCGGTAGGGGTCGGCGACCTTGGTGCCGTGGTAATCGTCGGTCTGGTCGACCTTCTTCGCGACCGGGTAGCTCAGCGGGATGGCGCCGGCGGCGCAGTTCGCGGCGGCCGGCGCAGCGACGACCGTGGAGGCGCCGAACGAGAGGAAGGCGGCCGCGAGGGCGGCAGCGAGGGTGGCTTGTCTCATGTGCATGCTTGTTATCGTTGACGGTGGAAGAAGTGGCCCATACCGTTGGGCATGATAGCGCGAATTATCCAACCGACAAATATTCTTGCAGGCTCAGGCGGTGCGCCGCTCGTCGCGCACCTGGGCGCGGGCGCGCCACTGGCGGCTGAGGTCTTCGGCGTCCTCGATCTCGCGGGCCGACAGGCGGCGCGCGACGATGGACTTGTTGGCGCTGGCCGCCGGGTCGCCGGCATCCGCCGCCAGCAGCATCCACATATAGGAGCGCACGCTGTCGCGCGCCACGCCGCGGCCGCTGTTGTACATGCCGCCCAGGTTGTACTGGGCAAGGGCATGCCCCTGTTCGGCGGCCAGACCGTACCAGCGCACCGCTTCCGCGTCGTCCTGCTCGACGCCCTGCCCGGTCGCGTACATCACCCCGAGGTTGTTCTGGGCGCTGGCGTCACCCTGCTCGGCGGCGCGCCGGTACCATTCGACGGCGGTGGCCTCGTCGCGGTGCACGTCCTGGCCGGTCGCGTACATCACGCCCAGCGTGAACTGGGCATTCGCGGCCCCCTTGTCGGCGGCCTGGCGGTACCAGTAGACGGCCTGGCGCACGTCGGCCGGCACCCCGCGCCCGTGCGCGTACATGTTGCCGAGCTTGTATTGGGCCAGCACGTGGCCGCGCTTGGCGGCGCGGGTGGTCCAGGCAAGCGCCGCAGCCTCGTCGCACCGGCCGCCCCGGCCGCTGGCCAGCAGCAGGGACAGGCTGAACTGGGCTTCGGCGTCGCCCTGGCCGGCGGCGCAGTGCAGCCACGGCAGGGCCGCCTTGGCGTCGCGCGGCACGCCCACGCCTTCGAGATAGCACAGCCCCAGCAGGCGTTGCGCGGCCGGGTCGCCGCGCCCGGCCGCGCGCCGGAACCAGTACGCGGCTTCGAGCTCGTTCGCGCACATGCCCTGGCCGCGCCGCAGCATCAGCCCCAGCGCGACCTCGGCCGGCGCGTACTTGCCCAGCGCCGCCTTGCGCAGCCAGGCCGCGGCCAGCGGATAGTTGACCGGCGCGCCGTCGCCGCGCAGGTAGCATTCGCCCAGCAGGTGCTGGGCACTGGGCAGGTCCTGGGCCGCCGCCCGCTGGTACCACACCAGCGCCAGCTCGGGCCTGCGCGCCACCCCGCGTCCGCCGCGCAGCATGTCGCCCAGGTTCTGCTGGGCCGACGGATCGCCCTGCTCGGCCGCCAGCGCGAACCAGCCCACCGCCTGGGCATCGGACTGCGGCACGCCGCGCCCCTGGTAGTACATCGAACCCAGGTGGTTCTGGGCGAAGGCCAGGCGCTGCTCGGCCGCCCGGCGCAGCCATTCGGCGGCCCGGACGTCGTCGCGCGCCACCCCTTTGCCGTCCTTGTACAGCAGCCCGAGGTTGAACTGCGCATAGGGGTCGCCGCGCTCGGCCGCGCGGGCGAACCAGGCCGGCACGGAATTCTCCGGTGAGAGGTCAGAGTGCTGCATAGTCGCTCCAGGAACAATCGGACAGGGAAACGGCGGTACTGCCTCATGGCGGCGCCGTAAGAATTGCCAAAAGTTTAACTAGGAGGAATCTGACGGGCTTGATCTGCCACAGATGGGCGACCGTTCGACGCAGAAAAAAAACCGCGCGAAACCCGCGGCGATGCAGAGCAAGCGCAATTGTCGCGGAAATCACGCCGAGCGGCCGCAGCAGCGATTGTGATGAGACAAACTGTTGGGTTCGCGCACAGGCTAGCGCGCTGGCCCACCTAGCGCTCAGCGCTCGCGTTTGCGCAGCGCAGCATAGTCGCCGATGTAGGCATGCACCTTCGCCGCCGCCAGGCGGTTGATCTCCACCAGCAGCTCCGGCGCCACCGGGCCCAGGCCGTAGGAGCGGTCGAGGTGGCGGCCGATGTGCAGCAGCAGGCGGGCGGCGACCTCGGCGTCGGCTTCGGCGCGGTGGGCGGTGCCGCGGAAGGCGATGCCGAGGGCGCGCGCCAGTTCGCCGAGCTTGTAGCTGGACATGCCCGGCAGCACCCGGCGCGACAGCTTGACCGAGCAGACCAGGCCGTCGTGGCGGCAGGCATGGCCAAGGCGGGCGCCTTCGGCCATCAGGAATTTCTCGTCGAAGGCGGCGTTGTGCGCGGCCAGGGTATCGGCGCCGATGAACTCGATCAGCGCCGGCACCACCTCGGCGACCGGCGGCGCGCTGTCCACCATCTGCTGGGTAATGCCGGTCAGCGAGCTGATGAAGGGCGGGATGCGCACGCCACAATTGACCAGCGAGACATAGCGGTCGATGATCTCGCCGCCGGCGATGCGCAGCGCGGCGACTTCGGTGATGCGGTCGCCGGACTCCGGCGACAGGCCGGTGGTCTCGAAGTCGAGCATGACGATCGGGCGTTCAAACATGGCGGTCTTTCAAAGGTCGGGCGTTCACACGCCGAATTTACGGGCTGCGTCGATGGCCAGGCCAGCGCCGATGCTGCCGAACAGGTCGCCCTCGACGCGGCGGGCCTGCGGGACGATGGCGGCGATCCGTTCACGCAGGGCCGCGACCCCGCTCGAGCCGCCGGTGAAGAACACGGTGTCGACCTGCTCCGCCGCCACCCCGGCCTCGCCCAGCAGGCGCTGCACGGTGGCGCCGACCTGGTCGACCAGGCCGCCGATCGCCGCCTCGAACACGGCGCGCTCGACCTCGAGCTGCTGCGGCGGCGACAGGCGGTCCAGGTCCAGCTCGACCAGCGGCGTGCCGGACAGGCCGATCTTGGCTTCCTCGACCCGCATCGCCAGCCAGTGGCCGGCGCGCTCGTCGATCAGTCTGCGCAGGCGCCCTAGCTTGGCCGGCTCGGCAGCGTCGCGCGCCAGGTCGTCGAGCTGGGCGATGCTCTTGCGAGTGTACGCCTGGTTGATCGTGTGCCAGGTCGCCAGGTTGAAATAATAGCTGGACGGTACCGGGGCACCCGACACCAGCGCGCTGCCGTAGCCCAGCAGCGGCATCACGGAAGCCAGGCTCAGGTACTTGTCGAAGTCGGTGCCGCCGATGTGCACGCCGCCGGTGGCGAGGATGTCTTCGCGCCGCTCGATGCGCCTGGTCCGGTCCGGTCCGAGGCGCACCAGCGAGAAGTCCGAGGTGCCGCCGCCGATGTCGGCGATCAGCACTAGTTCTTCCTTCTCGATCCGCGATTCGTAGTCGAAGGCGGCGGCGATCGGCTCGTACTGAAAGCCGATCTCGCGGAACCCGGCCGCGCGCGCGATCTCGGCCAGGGTATCCTCGGCCAGGCGGTCGGCCTGCGGGTCGTCGTCGACGAAGAACACGGGGCGGCCGAACACGGCGCTGGTGAACTCGCGCCCGGCCTGCTGCTGGGCGCGGCGGCGCAGTTCGCCGATGAAGTGGGCCAGCAGCTGGCGGAACGGCAAGGCGCGGCCCCCGACCTCGGTCTGGCCGTCCATCAGGCTGGTGCCGAGCAGGCTTTTCAGCGAGCGCATCAGGCGCCCTTCGTAGCCCTCCAGGTAGTCCGCCAGCGCCGCACGGCCATAGCGCACCTGTTCGTCGTCGGCGTTGAAGAACACGACCGATGGCAGGGTCGCCTTGCCGTCCTCGAGGGCCAGCAGGCTGGGATGGCCGGGGCGGACCCAGCCGACGGTGGAATTGGAGGTGCCGAAATCGACGCCGCAAGCGTTCGCCATGAAAGCCTATCTGGAAGAGGAGCGTGGGAAGGGGCGAGATGTTACCAGAACTCCGGCGCGCAGGCGAGCCGGGCCCGGCCGTTGAAGTTCCCCGGGCCGCCATCACGTACCAGCTGTCTCAAGCCCGCGACAGGCCGGGCGCACGCCGCAATCGTGCGCGCCGCCTTCCGGCCGTATATTGTCTTGACCTGGTTCGACCGGTCCGCCCGGCCACGGAGACAGCGATGAGCACCACGGCAGGCAGCCCCGACTTCGCGCATGGCGACGGCCATGTCCACGTCCATCCGCACGGCTGGCGGCGCTGGCTGTACGCCACCAACCACAAGGACATCGGCACCCTCTACCTGTGGTTCTCGGCGGCGATGCTGATGGAAGGCGGCCTACTGGCCATGCTGATCCGGCTGGAACTGTTCCAGCCCGGCCTGCAGTTCTTCCGGCCCGAGCTGTACAACGAATTCGTGTCGCTGCACGGACTGGTGATGGTGTTCGGCGCGATCATGCCCGCTTTCGTCGGCTTCGCCAACTGGATGGTGCCGCTGCAGGTCGGCGCCTCCGACATGGCGTTCGCGCGCATGAACAACTTCTCGTTCTGGCTGCTGCCCCCCAGCGCCCTGCTGCTCACCGCCTCGTTCTTCGTGCCGGGCGGCGCCACCGGGTCCGGCTGGACCATGTATCCGCCGCTGTCACTGCAGATGGGCGTCGGGATGGACATGACGATCTTCGCGATCCACCTGATGGGCGCCTCGTCCATCATGGGGTCGATTAACATCATCACCACCATCCTCAATATGCGCGCGCCCGGCATGACCCTGATGAAACTGCCCATGTTCTGCTGGACCTGGCTGATCACGGCCTACCTGCTGATCGCCGTGATGCCGGTGCTGGCCACGGCCGTCACCATGCTGCTCACCGACCGCCACTTCGGCACCACCTTCTTCAATGCCGCCGGCGGCGGCGACCCGGTGATGTTCCAGCACGTCTTCTGGTTCTTCGGCCATCCCGAGGTCTACATCATGATCCTGCCCGGCTTCGGGGTCATCTCGCACGTCATTCCGGCCTTCTCGCGCAAGCCGCTGTTCGGCTACGCCTCGATGGTCTACGCCACGGCGTCGATCGCCATCATTTCCTTCATCGTCTGGGCGCACCACATGTTTACCACCGGCATGCCGGTCACGGCCCAGCTGTTCTTCATGTACGCCACCATGCTGGTCGCGGTCCCGACCGGCGTGAAGGTCTTCAACTGGGTGGCGACGATGTGGAAGGGTTCGCTGAGCTTCGAGCCGGCGATGCTGTTCGCGGTCGGCTTCCTGTGGGTGTTCACGATCGGTGGCTTTTCCGGCCTGATCCTGTCGCTGGCGCCGGTCGACATCCAGTTGCAGGACACCTATTACGTGGTCGGCCACTTCCATTACGTGCTGGTGGCCGGTTCGCTGTTCTGCCTGTTCTCCGGCTATTATTACTGGGTGCCGAAATGGACCGGGCACATGGTGAACGACTGGCGCGCCAAGTTCCACTTCTGGAATTCGCTGGTGTGGGTGAACGTGACCTTCTTCCCCATGCATTTCCTGGGCCTGGCCGGGATGCCGCGCCGCTATGCCGACTATGCGGTGCAGTTCACCGATTTCCACATGATCACCTCGATCGGGGCCTGGCTGTTCGGCCTGAGCCAGGTGTACTGGCTGCTGTTCATCGTCATCCCGAACATCCGCGGCGGGCCGCCGGCGCCGGCCAAGCCCTGGGAAGGCGCGGAAGGGCTGGAGTGGACCGTGCCCAGCCCGGCACCCTTCCATACCTTCGAGACACCGCCCATGGTGAAATAAGGTGACATGACGATGCTCTACGAGTGCACCCTGCAGCGCAACTGCTCGATGACGCCACGCCAGGTGGCGCACGCCTATGCCGTGCTGTGCACCATGTCGCTGGCGGTCGCCCTCGCCTTCTTCCTGCACGGTATCTGGATCGTGCTCGCCTTCTCCCTGCTGGAACTGGCCTGCGTGGGCCTGGCCCTGCTCCTGTATGCGCGGCACGCGCTCGACCGCGAACGCATCGCCCTCACGCCCAGCTGCCTGCTGGTCGAGTGCGTACAGGCCGACGTGCGCAGCCAGGCGCGCCTGGATCCGCTGTGGACGCGGGTGCTGCCGCCCGCCGCGGGCGCCGAGGGTGCCGGGAGCGGGCTCCCCGCCGGCGCCAGGCACGCCCTGATCACGCTCGAATCGCGCGGCGTGCGGATCCAGGTGGGCCGTTTCGTCAACGAGGCAACACGCCGCCAGGTCGCGCGCGAACTGCGCCATGCCCTGCGCCAGGTATCCGTCATCCGCTGAGCGATCCCCCGTTTGCGCTCTGAGCCGTGTCAGCGGCTTCTTACATTCACACGGCGGGGGCACCGATGTTACATTTTCTACATCATTTGCATAATCCCTCCATACGAATGCCGCGCTGATGCCTTGCGCGGCATTGCATTATTTTGGAGAAGAAAATATGAGCATCACCCAAGGCGGATACGCCATCGTCGTGCACGGCGGCGCCGGCAGCCCCTGCGATTACAAGGATGGCTGCGAGCAGGCCGCAGGCCGCGCCGTCGAAGAACTCGGCATCAGCGGCGACGCGCTCGAAGCCGCCATCGCGGCCGTCACCGTCCTCGAAGACGACGGCCGCTTCAACGCCGGAAGGGGCGCCGCGCTCGGGCTGGACGGCGCCACGGTGGAGATGGACGCCTCCGTGATGGACACCCGCGGCCGCCTGGGCGCGGTCGCCTGCGTGCAGGGCATCGAGAACCCGGTGCTGCTGGCGCGCGCGGTGGCCGACACCCCGCACTGGTTCCTGGCAGGCGACGGCGCCAACCGCTTCGCCCACGCGATCCGCCACCCGACCTGGGACAAGATTTCCGAACACCAGCGCGAACAGCATCGCCAGATAGTGAAGAAGCTCGCCGGTTCGGCCCAGGCCATGCCCGGGGTCGACAACCAGGCCTTCCTGCGCTTCTGGAACTACGAGAAAGCCGCGGATTTCCCGGTAGGCGCCGCCTGCGACACGGTCGGCGCCGTGGTGCGCGCCCCGGACGGTCACTTCGGCGTGGCCGCCTCCACCGGCGGCTCGGCACCTTCTCTGCTGGGCCGGGTCGGCGACACGCCCATCATCGGCAGCGGTTTCTACGCCGGTCCGGCCGGCGCGGTGGCGGCCACCGGCATCGGCGAATACATCGTGCGCCACCTGCTGGCCCACCGCGTCTACAGCTGGATCGAGGACGGCATGCCGCTCGAACAGGCCCTGCAGCGCGGCATCGCCCTGTTCGACAAGAACGTCGAAGTCGGCCTGATCGCGGTCAGCCGCCTTGAAGCCGGGGCCCTCAGCAACAGCGGCATGCCGTTTGCCAAGCTCATCCAACCTTGATCCAACGCCCTCAGCCTACTCCCATGACACCACGAGAACAAACGCAAGACAAGGAACAGCAGGAGCAGGGCGAACGCCAGCTGCGCGAAAGCCACGGCCACCTGGTGATCATCGGCGGTCACGAAGACCGCAAGCACGACATGGAAATCCTCAGCCGCTTCGTCGAACTCTCCGGCGGGCCGGACGCCAAGATCGTCGTGATCTCGGCCGCCAGCACGGTGGCCGACGAGATGTGGCAGATCTATGACAAGGCCTTCGGCGAACTCGGCGTCGGCAAGCGCGTGCACCTGCACCTGCAAAGCCGCCAGTGCGCGAACGACGAAGAGCAGATCAAGGACATCCGGGACGCCACCGGCATCTTCATGACCGGCGGCGACCAGAAGCGGCTGCTGGCCATCATCGGCGGCACCGCGCTGGACGCGGCGATGCATAGCGCCCTCAAGCTGCGCGGCGCCTGCATCGGCGGCACCAGCGCCGGCGCTTCGGCCATGTCGGGCCACATGCTGGCCCAGGGCCGCGCCGAGCTGCATCCCGAGAAGGGCTCGGTCAGCCTCGGCGCCGGTCTCGGTTTCCTGCACAAGGTGGTCGTCGACCAGCACTTTTCGGAGCGCCAGCGTCTTTCGCGCCTGCTGTCGGTGGTCGCGCAGAACCCGTATCTGCAGGGGATCGGCATCGACGAAGACACCGCGCTGGTGATCGAACGCGGGGTCGGCATCGAGGTGCTGGGCGAAGGCGCGGTCACCATCGTCGACGGCCGCAACATGAGCACCAACATCGCCGAGATCTCGGACCGCGAGACTCCCGAACTGATCGACGTCCGCCTGCACCTGCTGCCGGCGGGCAGCAAGTACCGCCTGCCGAAGGACACACAAGACGGGAACCGCCTCATCCCCCAGCCGCTGCTCGAGTTTTTGGAAAATGTAACGAAACGGAATCCGATCTCATGAGAATCATCGAACAACGCTTTCTGCGCGGCCCCAACCTGTACGCCGCTACTCCCTGCCTGATGGCTGTCGTCGACGCCGGCCTGGATCACGTTGCCGGCCTCGGCGCACGCCTGCTGGCAAAACTGCCGGACATGCCGCCCGAAGCCTCGGCGCGCCTGTCCGACTGTCACTCGCCCGCCGAGGCACTGGCGCCGGTGACGATGGAACTGCAACGCCTGGCCGGCGCGCCCGGCGCCTTCAGCCAGGCCGCCGCCATGCCGTCGAAACCGGGCCAGGTGCGCGTGGTCTGCGGCTACGCCATCGAACAGGTGGCGGGCGCCGCGCTGCGCACCGCCCACGACCTGATCCGCGCCCTCGCCGCACAGGAGGACTACGACCTCGACAGCGCACTCGCCGAGCTGAAGGACAAGGCCCAGCACTACGCGATCGGCACCAGTACCGGCGCCGTCATCAACGCGGCCCACCAGCGCGGCATTCCGAGCCTGCGCCTGACCGATGAAGCGAACCTGTTCCAGCTGGGCTGGGGCAGCAGGCAGAAGCGCCTGCAGGCGACCATCACCGGCGCCACCAACAACATCGCGGTCGGCATCGCCAGCGACAAGCAGCTGACCAAGACCCTGCTCGACCAGGCCGGCTGCCCGGTCCCGGCCGGCGAAACCGTCACCTCGCTGGCCGCTGCCCAGCGCGTCGCACGCCGCATTGGTACCGTGACGATCAAGCCGCTCGACGCCAATCAGGGCAAGGGTGTGACCACCACCTGCTCGACCGAGGAGGAAGTCGAGCGCGCCTTCGAGTTCGCGCGCAAGTACGGCCGCCACGTGATCGTCGAGGAATTCCTGCGCGGGCGCGACTACCGCGTGCTGGTCACCGGCCGCAAGATCGCCGCCGCCTCCTGGCGCCGTCCGCCGCACGTGACGGGCGACGGCGTGCACACCGTCCGCGCCCTGGTCGAGCTGGAAAACGCGAACCCGGCGCGCGGCGACGGCCATACCAACATCCTCACCAAAATCCCGCTGGACGAGCTGGCGCTGCAGGTGCTGGCCCAGCAAGGCTACACGCTGGACGACGTGCCGGCCGAGGGCGTCCCGGTCGAGCTGCGCGGCAACGCCAACCTCTCGACCGGCGGCACCGCCGAAGACGTGACCGACCTGCTGCCGGAAGAGACCCGCGACATCTGCATCCGCGCCGCCCGCACCATCGGCCTGGACGTGGCCGGCATCGACATCGTGTGCCAGGATATCTCGCAGCCGCTGCGCGAACAGCGTGGCGGCATCATCGAGGTGAACGCGGCGCCCGGCATCCGCATGCACCAGTACCCGAGCCGCGGCACTCCGCGCGATGCCGGCGCCGCCATCGTCGATACCCTGTTCGGCGAGGACGACGGCCGGATCCCGGTGATCGGCGTGACCGGCACCAACGGCAAGACCACCACCACCCTGCTGATCGCCCACGCCGCCCGCATGGCCGGCCTGCGCACCGGCGTCACCACCACCGAGGGCGTGTTCGTCGACGGCCAGCAGATCACGAAGGGCGACTGCACCGGCTACCGCTCGGCGCGCAGCGTGCTGACTTCGCCGGACGTCGACTTCGCGGTGCTGGAAACCGCGCGCGGCGGCATCCTCAAGCGCGGCCTGGCCTACGACCGTTGCGACGTCTCGGTGGTCCTGAACGTGTCCGCCGACCACCTGGGCCTGGACGGCGTCGACTCGGTCGAGCAGCTGGCCAGGGTGAAGGCGGTGGTCGCGCAGCGCGCCTCGCGCGCGGTGGTGCTGAACGCCGAGGACGACCACTGCGTGGCAATGGCCGCCGGGCTTGCCGACGGCGTCGAGCTGCTGTACTTCTCGCTGGACGCCGACAATGGCGTGCTGCTGCGCCACCTGGACAACGGCGGCCGCGCAGTCTACCTCGAAGACAACACCATCGTGCTGGCCAACGGCAGCCGCCACGAAGCGCTGGTCGACGTGCGCCAGATGCCGGTCACACTGAAGGGCGCGGCACGCTACAACATCGCCAACAGCCTGGCGGCGGCGGCGGCATTGGCCGCCAGCGGCTTCGGCAACCAGGAAATCGCCGACGGCCTGCGCAGCTTTGTCTCCGACTGGAAGAGCAACCCGCTGCGCTCGAACGTGTTCGACGTCGAGGGCGTGACCGTGATCGTCGACTACGCCCACAACAGCGCCGCCTACGCCGCCCTGGCCGAGACCGCGCGCGCGATGACGCCGGGCCGCCTGGTCGGCGTGGTGGCCGCGCCGGGCGACCGCCGCGACGCCGACCTGGTCGACATCGGCGCCACCTGCGCCGCCGGTTTCGACGAACTGGTGGTCTACGAGACCGAGAATCGCGGCCGCGCGGCCGGCAGCGTTGCTTTGATGCTGATCGAAGGCATCCGCCTGGCGAAGTTCGAGGAAGACCACCTGTGCGTGGAACTCGACGTGCACGAGGCGATCCGCGCCGGCCTGGCACGCTGCGAAAAGGGCGACGTGCTGCTGTTCGGCTGCGGGTCGGACATCAGCGAGCTGCTGGAAGCGATCAGGCCTACCTCGCCGGAGGTGGCGAAGCGGATCGAGATGCAAGCTGCCTGAAACAAAAAACGGGCCACTCAGGCCCGTTCGTCACTTCAGCGGAGCTCCTCAACCCACCTGCCCCGCGATCCGCTCGGCACTGTCCGGATCCATCTCGCGGATCGCCTCGACGAACACCTGCAGCGAGGATCCGCAGGCAAACACCAGCACATCGCCGCGCTCGCACAGCGACAGGCCCAGGCGGATCGCCTCGCCCACGTCCGGCTCGCGGTGCAGCGTGTCAGTCTTGCCGACCACTTCCTCGGCGCCCTGCAGGATCAGGTCGACCGCGCCGCCGTAGGCCCGGCCGCGGCTCGATGATTCGTACACGACCAGTTCGTCGAAGCGCGCCGCGCACACGCGGCCGACGTCGAGCAGGTCGGCGTCGCGGCGGTCGCCCGGCGCGGTGACGATGCCGATCAGCTGGCCCGGCAGCAGCGAGCGCGCCATCTCGGCCAGCGCGGCGTAGGCGGCCGGATTGTGGGCGTAGTCGACGATCACGGTCACGCCGCGCACCTCGAACACGTTGGTGCGCAGCGGATTGGTCTTGCCGTCGCTGACGAAGGTGGAGAGGCCGGTGGCGATCTGCAGGTTGGAAAAGCCGGCCGCCATCAGGCCCGCCGCGGCGGCCAGGCCGTTGGCGATGTTGTAGCGCGCGCGGCCGCCCATCGAGATCGGCATGCTCTCCACCCGCAGCAGTTCCTGGTGCACGTTGCCGTCGGCGAGCACGATCGCGTTGTCCTGCAGGTAGGCGGCGCGGCCGCCCTCTTCCAGGTGGCGCAGCAGCACCGGCTCGTCCGGCTCCATGGAAAAATACACCAGTTCGACGTCCGGGCGCACGCGGCGCGCCATCGCCACGCACAGCGGATCCTCGGCGTTCAGCACGGCGGCGCGGCTGGCGGACAGCGGCACCACGGCCTTGACCTGGGCCAGGTCCTCGATCGTGTCGACGCCGTCCAGGCCCAGGTGGTCGGGCGAGACGTTCAGCACGATGCCGACGTCGCAGTGGTCGAAGGCCAGGCCGCGCTTGAGGATGCCGCCGCGCGCCGTCTCCAGCACCGCGATCTCGACTTCCGGCGCCGCCAGCACCGTGCGTGCCGACCAGTAGCCGGTGCAGTCGCCCTTGGTGATCTGCTTGCCGTCGATGTAGACGCCGTGGGTGGTGGTGGCGCCGGTCACGCGGCCGGCCAGGCGCGTGGTGTGCGCGATCAGCAGCGTGGTGGTGGTCTTGCCGTTGGTGCCGGTGCAGGCGATGATCGGGATGCGGCCGTCCGAGTTGCCCATCAGGCCCTCGACGATGGCGTCGCCGGCGTCGCGCGGCTCGCCGCTGCTGGGGTACTGGTGCATGCGGATGCCGGGTGCGGCGTTCACTTCGATCACCGCCCCGCCCTGCGACGCCAGCGGCTGGGCGATGTCGCGGCAGACGATGTCGATGCCGGCCACGTCCAGGCCGATCTTGCTGGCCGCGCGCACGCAGATGCGGCGCGTCGATTCCGGCAGCAGGTCGGTCACGTCCTCGGCGGTGCCGCCGGTGGAGAGGTTGGCGTTGCCGCGCAGCTCGACCGTGGTGCCCTCGGCCGGGACCGAATCCGGCGCATAGCCCTGCTTGCGCAGGATGTCCTCGGCATGGGCGTCGAGCGCGATCTGGGTCAGGATGTTGGTGTGGCCCTCGCCGCGCGCCGGGTTGCGGTTCTCGATCGCGACCAGTTCGCGGATGCTGTGGCGGCCGTCGCCGATCACGTGGGCCGGGCGGCGACAGGAGGCCGCGGCGACCCGCCCGGCCGCCACGAACACGCGGTAGTCGCGCCCCTGGACATAGCGTTCGACGACGATGCGGCGCCCGTGCTTGCGGGCGAAGGCATAGGCCTGCTCGACTTCTTCCGGGGTGCGGCAATCGACCGTCACGCCCTTGCCCTGGTTGCCGTCGAGCGGCTTGACGGTGACCGGCACCGCCAGCCTGCGCGCGACCCGCAGGGCGTCGTCGATGGTGCCGACGGCCTCGCCTTCCGGCACCGGCACGCCCGCTTCCAGCAACAGCTGCTTGGTAAGCTGCTTGTCGCTGGCGATGCGCACCGCGATGTTGCTGGTCTCGCCCGTGATGGTGGCCTGGATGCGCTTCTGCTTCACGCCCCAGCCGAGCTGGAACAGATTGGCGTCCTCGGTAATGCGCTGGACCGGGATCCCGCGCTCGTGGGCCGCCGCGAGCACGGCGGCGGTCGAGGTGCCGATCGCGTAGTGCTCGGCCAGTTCGCGCAGCTCTTCCAGGCGCGCCGACAAGTCATTGACGCTGCCGCCATGCGCCAGCGTGTCGACGATCTCCACCGCCAGCTGGAAGGCCGGCTGCGCCACCTTCTCGATCTGGTAGGCGCACACGATGCGGTACTGGCCGGGGGTGCCGGTCACTGGCCGGGTGCGGCCGAAGCCGGCGGGAGCGCCGGCCAGGCATTGCAGGCCCAGGGTCACGTGTTCGACCACCCGCGCCAGGTAGGTGCCTTCGCGCAGGCGCTGGGCGAAGCCGCCGGGCTGGCCGGTCGGCACCAGGTACTCGGCCAGCGAGGGCAGCAGGGTCAGCAGCGCTTCGCTGAACTGCGGAAGTTCGCGGGTCGAGACCCCGTACAGGTCGCCCAGATCGAGCACGGAAAGCAGGCAGGGAGTATCCGCGTGAATGTTCGGGCCACGCAGGAATCGTTGTTCGAGAATTTGCACGTATGGGTCCTTGATCGTGAAAATGGCGCGGGAAGGGAGAACCCCGCCCGCGCCGCTGAAGCTTGTTACGGTGTTGCGCCGCCGCTCAGGCGTCCAGCAGCTGCGAGTACATGCGGGTCGCCATCAGCCCGATTGCCGTGTGGTGTACCGACGGCGACATCAGGCGCGCCAGCATCGCCATCGCTTCCGGCTTGCCGGCGCTGGCTGCGACCTTGTCTTCGAGCTCGCGCAATTCGCTGTCGCCGGCCAGCGCGCCGGCCGCGTGGCGGCGGATCAGGCCGCGCTCGGGGTAGCCGCTGCGTCCGGCGTGCTGGTTGAGGGTGTCGAGGGTGCGCTGGCGCGCGCGGTGGCTCAGCACGCGCGTGGTGCGCTGGCTGGCGTCCGCTTCGCGCGGCGTCGTGATCCAGTCGCGCAGCACCTGCTGCTCGTAGCTGGAGAACACGCCGAACATCTCGGCGCGCTCGCCCTGGATCAGGCGCCAGAAGCGGCTGTTCCCGACTTCCTCGCCGCGTTTGATCCAGCCGGCGCTCTCCATCGCCGCCAGGAAGGCCGGGATCTGCTTCGGCTCGCCCAGCCAATCGTTGATCGAGCGCCCGGCGACGCGGCAGTAATCCGAGTGCATGTTGCGGCCGACCGCGGCCTTGGCCGTGAAGATCTCGACCAGTTCGGCCTCCAGGTCGAAGGCCGCGATGACGGACGTGGTGCAGGCGCCCAGCTCGTTCAGGCGGTAGCCGTCCAGCACGCGGCGGAAGAAGGCCGCCGGGTCGCCCGACTGCGCCATCAGCGTGCGCAGCGCCTGCACCGCCTTGTGCGCATGGCCGCTGCCGGCATTGTCGACGGTGACGTGCAGGGTGAAGTAGTAGGGGTCGATGCCCAGTTCGTTCAGCTCGTAGGAAGTGATCAGCAGGTGCAGCGGGAGCTGTTCGTAGCCGAGGTTGTAGCCCACCAGCTCGGGCAGGAACCGGTCCGCGTTGTAGGCCAGCGCCAGCTGGATCGCGCCCTGCACGAAGTGCTCTTCGGACAGGCCATCCCAATGCTCGCAGCCGTGCGCGGCCAGCAGCCGGCGGAACAGCGTCACGTGGTTCTTGTCCGGCACGCCGTCGCCCAGCTCTTCGAGGTAGGTCTTGATCAGCGGATGGAAATCCGGGTTCTCCCAGCGCGGCAGGGTGCCGTACAGCCAGGCGCCGTCGACCAGCTTGGTCGGCGCCACGCCCTTCAGGAAATACAGCGCATGCGACTTGCTGCCGAAGTAGCGGCGCGCGGCGCCGTTCTTGCGCGCGGCCAGGTATTCGCGGTAGGCGATGCCGACCGCCTCGGCGCGGCCCTGGATCCAGGCCGGCAGCTGCCACAAGGCCTCGGGCAGGTCGCAGGCTTCCTGGCGCGCCGCTTCGATCTGGGCTGCCAGGTAGTCGCGCGACGCGGCGGCGGCCCCATCCGGGTTGTCGAGCAGGGAAAAATACAGTGCTTTCGAGCCTCGGGCAGCCTGCTCGGGACGCGCGGCGGGCGCGGGTCGGACTTCAGGCAGCTCCACAGCAAAGGTCGTAGTCATCATCAATCTTTTGGTAAATGTTCTACCAAGATTATGCGTACTCGGCCTGGCGCACGAAATCGGTTCGCGGCTCCCCTGGATGTCGGACAGGGATTACAAAAATGGCATGCTTTCTGGAAAGACATCGGGGCGCGCCGGCCGATGCCGGGGCGCCCCGATGGGTTTGGAACGGCTGGACGAGCTTACTGGGTCACGCCATGCAGCAGCGAGCGGCTGCGCGCGTAGCCGAAGTAGACCAGCAGGCCGATCGCGAGCCAGACCAGGAAGGCGATCCAGGTGATGGCGCTCAGGAAGCTCATCAGGGTCAGGCAGAACAGCACGGCGATCGCCGGTATGATCGGTACGCCCGGGCAGCGGAAGGCGCGCTTCAGCTCCGGACGGCGCTTGCGCAGCACGATCACGGCCACCGACACCAGCGAGAACGCGGCCAGGGTGCCGATGTTGACCAGCTCGGCCAGCACGTTCAGCGGCACGAAGGCGGCGATCAGGCCGAACAGGATGCCGACCACCCAGGTCGCGAAGAACGGGGTGCCGAACGTCGGGTGCACGGTCGACAGCTTGGCCGGCAGCAGGCCGTCGCGCGACATGGCGTACACGATGCGGGTCTGGCCGTAAGCCATCACCAGGATCACGGTGGTCATGCCGAGGATGGCGCCGAGGTCGACGAAGCCGGCGAACCAGTTCTCGCCACCGTGCTGCAGGGCCAGCGAAACCGGGTGGTCGACGCCCTTGAACAGCTGGAACGGCACGATGCCGGTCATGATGGCCGACACGATCACGTACAGGATGGTGCAGACGGTCAGCGAACCGATGATGCCGATCGGCAGGTCACGCTTCGGATTCTTGACTTCTTCCGCGGCCGAGGTCACGGCGTCGAAGCCGATGAAGGCGAAGAACACGACGGCGGCGGCGCTCATCACGCCGGTCACGCCGAAGGGCATGAAGGGATGCCAGTTGGCCGGGCTGACGTGCTTGAAGCCCACCAGGATGAACAGCAGCACGACGGCGATCTTGATGATCACCATGACGTTGTTGACGCGCGCCGATTCGCGCACGCCCCACGACAGCATCGCGGTCAGGACCAGCATGATCAGCAGCGCCGGCAGGTTCATGTAGGTGGTGACGCCGTCCAGCGCGCCGGGGGCGGCGGACAGGGCCTTCGGGATCTCGAGGCCGAAACCGCCGATCAGGGACTGGAAATAGCCCGACCAGCCGACCGACACCGCGGAGGTCGCCAGGCCGTACTCGAGCAGCAGGTCCCAGCCGATCATCCAGGCCACCAGTTCGCCCAGCACGACATAGCTGTAGGTATAGATCGAACCGGCTACCGGCACGGTCGAGGCGAACTCGGCATAGCACAGCGCCGCGAAGCCGCAGGCGATGGCCGACACGATGAACGACAGCGTCAGGGCCGGACCGGCGGTCAGCGCGCCGGTACCCGTCAGGACGAAGATACCGGTGCCGACGATCGCACCGATCCCCATCAGGATCAGGTCGAAGGGCCCGAGCACCTTCTTCAGTCCGCCGGGCTTGCCGGCGGCGGCGACCATATTGTCGAGATTCTTGGTTCTAAAAAGACTCACTGCGTTCTCCAATCGATAGTAGATAGATCCCCAGGCCCTGTTATATTGGATGTCTCCTCTGCGGGCGTGGTAAGTCCGGTATTTCCCTCCGTGTAAAAGGGGATTCCGGACGGCAGCATAAGCGGCACGCCATTATTACCCAAAATTCAAGCGCAAAACAGGAAGAATTCAGCGCAAGGTGCAGATCACGAGCTCCGGATCGGCACGCACGCGCAGCGGAATTCCAGCGCAACCGATGCCGCGGCTGACGAACAGCGGGCCGTTGGCGGCGATCTCGAAGCGACCATGGCAGTATGCGCGCGAATAGGGGCCGCTGGGGCGCTTGAGCGGTTCACCGTTGCTGCGCACGACCTGTCCGCCATGGGTATGGCCGGCAAAGCCGAGGTCGAAGCGCTGGCCTTGCAGGCACCACAGGCCGTCCGGGGAATGCATCAGGTAGATGCGCACCGCGCCGGCGCCGTCGAAGGTGGCGTCGGCCGAGGGCGCACCGGTCCACGGGTCGTCGATCCCGCAGATGCTGACCGCGCCGAACGGCGCCGGCAGCGGCAGGTTGCGGTTGACCAGCACCTCGGCCCCGCCCGCCGCCAGCGCTGCGGCGATCTCGGCGCTGCCGTTCCAGACGTCGTGGTTGCCCAGCACCGCATAGGTGCCGAGCGGCGCCCGCGCCGCCTGCAGGAAGCCCTGCAAGCCGCGGATGTTGGCGGCGTCGAAGGAGATGTAGTCGCCGCCCAGCAGCAGCACGTCGGGGCGTTCGCGGCGCAAGGCCTCCAGCAGGGCGTCGAACACGGCCGGATGGGTGGTCGGGCCGGCGTGGAAATCGGAGGCGAACGCGATCGTGAGCGGGCGCGGCAGGCGCCGCTCCGGCCCCAGCACGACCTCGTGGCGGGACACGCCCAGGCTGCCCTGCCCGCCCAGCCGGTAGCTGAGTCCGGCCACCCAGCCGTTCATCAGAAGGGTGTTCAATACCCGCTCGGTGGCGTGGCGGATCGGCCGGTGACGCTTGCTTGGTCTCATAGGGCGCGAACTATACAGCAAATGAGGACAAATCTTGCAAAATTGCCACTGTACACCAGCAGCGCCGGAAGCCGGCGCAGGTTTGAGGCGCGCTGGTGCCCCAAATCAACGAAGTGTAAGATAGCGCGCATGCTGACGCCCGAACAATTATTCGCCTTCCTGGCCGCCGCCATCCTGCTGACCCTGTCCCCCGGCCCCGACAACATGATGGTATTGGGAATCGGCATGGCCAAGGGGCGGGCGCGCGGCATGGCCTTCGGCCTCGGCTGCGCGCTCGGCTGCCTCAGCCATACGCTGCTGGCGGTGATCGGCGTGAGCGCGCTGATCGCGGCGTCGCCGCTGGCGTTCACCAGCTTGAAGGTGTGCGGCGGGCTGTACCTGGCCTGGATGGGCTTCAAGGCCATCCGCAGCCGCGGCGGCGCGGCGGCCAGCCGGCTTGACGCCGTCACCGAATCGGCGCGCACCCTGTTCTTCCGCGGCGTGTTCGCCAACGCCATCAACCCGAAGGTGGCGCTGTTCTTCCTGTCCTTCCTGCCGCAGTTCGTGGTGGCCCAGCGCGGCGGCGCCAACCTGCAGACCGCCCTGCTCGGCCTCGCCTTCACGGCCCAGGCCGCAATCCTGTTCGGGCTGCTGGGCTTCTTTTCCGGCGCGGTCGGCGCCTGGCTGGCGCGGCGCCCGCGCGCCGGCATGTGGATGGACCGCATTGCCGGCGCCATTTTCATCGCGCTGGGGCTGCGCCTGATCGTGGCGCGCTGAGCCCGGCGGGACCGGCCGTGCGCCGTGCCGGACCGGATCGCGCGATGATGGCATCCCCCGCTTCATGGAGCCGCCCACATGCCCCCGACCACTGACCGTCCCGCCCTGCTGCTGTTCGACATCAACGAGACCCTGCTCGACCTTGCCCCGCTGCGCGCCAGTATCGAGCGCATCCTGCCCGGCGGCGCCGAGCTGTGGTTCACCACCCTGCTGCAGCACGCGACGGCGATGAGCCTGGCCGGGCGCTTCGCCCCGCTGCCCGAGATCGGCGCCGCGGCCTTGCGCATGCTGGCCGAGGGCCGCGGCGTCAAGCTGTCGCCGCAACAAGCGCAGATGGCGATCGCCCCGATCGCGCGCCTGCCCGCGCACCCGGACGTCGCAGCGGCGCTGGCCCGCCTGCGCGCTGCCGGCTTCAGGTTGGCAGCGCTGTCGAATTCGACCACGGCCGGCCTGCGCGCCCAGCTGGCCCATGCCGGCCTGGCGCCGCTGTTCGACGCCCAGTTCAGCGTGCAGGACTTCGGGGTCTACAAGCCGCATCCGGCGGTCTACCTCGGCGCCACGGCACGGATGCGGGTCGCGCCGGGACAGGCGATGCTGGTCGCGGCACACGGCTGGGACGTGGCCGGCGCCGGCTGGGCCGGGCTGCGCAGCGCCTTCGTCTGCCGCGGCGACAAGCGGCCATTCCCCCTGGCGGAACAGCCCGGCATGGTGGTGCGGGACCTGTCCGAACTGGCCGACCGGCTGGGCGCCTGAAACCGGCTTCCCGGCCGACCGTCAGGTTCCCGGGCATTGTTTGCTCCAGTCAACGCTGCGCCGCGGCACCCCGGAACTTGGGATCATCGAGCCGAACGCGGCCAGCGCAGCAGCTGGCCATGCATAGCCCGATAACGATAGAAAGGCCCGCATCCATGGATACCACATCGCTCTGGAAAGGCACGGCGGCCAAGACCGCCTGCCTGCCGACCCTGCAAACCGACCTGAACGTCGACGTCGCCATCGTCGGCGCCGGCATCACCGGCCTCACCGCCGCCATGCTGCTGGTCCAGGCCGGCAAGCGCGTGGCCGTCCTCGACGCCTACAAGGCCGGCGACGCCAGCACCGGCAACTCGACCGGCAACCTGTACGCCACCGTCGACCTGGGCCTGCACACGCTGGAAGAACTGCACGGGCTGGAAGCCATGCGCCGCGTGGTCGAGTCACGTTCCGCCGCGGTCGACCTGATCGAGGCCACCGTCGCGCGCCTGAACCTGGAGTGCGGCTTCCAGCGCCTGCCCTGGCACCTGGTCGCCCTCGATGCCGCCCACGTCGGCGAGGTCGAGAAGGAAGCCCTGGCGGCGATGCGCGCGCGCCTGCATGCCGACCTGCGCGACGATGCCCCGCTGCCGCTCGACGCCGCGGTAAAGACCCTGGTGGTCGAGGACCAGGCCCAGTTCCAGCCGCTGGCCTACGTGCGCCAGCTGGCCCAGCGCATCGGCGGCGAGAACTGCCTGATCTTCGAGAATACCCGCGTCACCGCGATCGACGACGCGCCGGCCGTGGTCCACACCACCCACGGCAAGCTGCAGTGCCAGCAGATCGTGATCGCCACCCACACCCCGATCGGCATCCACCTGGTGCAGTCGCAGCTCGAGGTCGTGCGCGAGTACGGCATCTCCGCGCCGCTGCACGATTCCATGCCCGATCCCGGCGTCTACTGGTGCATCGGCCAGGAGCGGCATTCGGTGCGTACGTACACGGAACACGGCCGCACCTGGCTGGTGGTGGTCGGCAGCGCCCATTCGCTGGGCGAGAAGGAAGTCGGGCCGGAGCGCTTCCGGAACCTGGAAGCGTTCGCGCGCGACCACTGGCCGATCGGCCCGGTGGAATACCGCTGGTCGGCCCAGCGCTACCGCGCCAAGGACAAGCTGCCCTATATCGGCCGCAACGTCGACGCGCAGAATACCTATATCGCCACCGGTTTCTCGGGCGACGGCCTGACCTACGGAACCCTGGCCGGGATGATGCTGGCCGACGAGATCCTCGGCCGCGGCACGCCCTGGCGCGACCTGTACGCGGTCGAGCGCCTCACGCGGGACGATCGGCAGGACAAGCGGCCGCAGGGCTTCGAGCAGGAAAGCAGCGGCCCGGCCAAGCCCGCCGACACCCCGGCGCTGGGCGCGGACCAGCTAAGCCAGTTGGCCGACCTGCCGCCCTGCCAGAGCCGCAAGATCGAGATCGACGGCAAGCCGGTGGCGGTCTACCGCGGCCAGGACGGCCAGCTGCAGGCGGTGGCGGGCAAGTGCTCGCACATGGGCTGCGAGATCAAGTGGAACGGCGCCGAAACCAGCTGGGACTGCGATTGCCACGGCAGCCGCTTCGCTCCGGACGGCCGGGTGCTGGAGGGGCCGGCGCTGGCGCCGCTGCAAGCCGCGAAGCTCGACCAGGGGGCGTGATCCGCCATCGGGGGCTGGTCGACCCATCATTAAATTGATCCTATTCACGTTTTTGCGCTACATTGCTGGTTTTACGTTTCCACGGGATGGCCCTCCGTCCCGCCTGCAGCACGCGAATGCGCGATCTTCCCCTGTTCAAGCACCTGAATGCCGGCACGCTGGTCACCGTCACCTGCGGGCTCGGCCTGCTCTATGTCGGCCGCGACGTCCTCGAGCCGATCGCCCTCGCGTCCATCCTCAGCCTGGTGATCGCGCCGCTGATCCGCAGCATGCGCCGGGCCGGCCTGCCGCAGCTGCCGGCCACGCTGTTGTCGGTGCTGCTCGCCACCACCTGCCTGGTCGGGGCCGGCATCGTGCTGACCTTCCAGCTGGTTGCGGTTACCGGCGACCTGCCGAAATACCGGGCGGCGATGCGCACCAAGGTCGCCACCGTGCGCGAGATCGCCGAGCGCCCGTTCGCGCGCATCGAGGCCGAGCTGAGCGCGGTGGCGCCGACCGGCAACGCGCCGGCCACCGGCAAGCGCGGCATGACCACGATCACGATCAGCCCGAGCCAGCCGATCCCGGTCGAGATCCGCCCGCCGCGCCTGACCACCGCCGGCGCGCTGACGCGCCTGTTCTCGCTGGCCTGGGGGCCGATCGGCGAGGCCGGCCTGGTGCTGGTGCTGCTGATCTTCATGTCGCTGGAACACGAATCCCTGCGCGACCGCCTGATCCGGCTCGGCGGGCAGACCGAGACCAGCCGCACCATCCAGGCGCTGGCCGATGCGGCGCAGGGCGTGTCGCGCTTCTTTTTCTCGCAATTCGTCGTCAACCTCACCTTCGGCGCCCTGATCGGGGTGGTGCTGTGGGCCGCCAGCGTGCCGCACGCGATCCTGTGGGGTGCGCTGAGCGGCCTGCTGCGCTTCGTGCCCTACCTCGGCATCATGGCCGCCGGCGCGGTCATCGCCCTGTTCGTCGCCGCCATCGATCCGGGCTGGACCCTGGCCCTGTCCTGCATGGTGCTGTTCGTCTCCCTCGAACTGCTGGTCGCCAACATCATCGAGCCCAAGGTGTACGGCCAGAGCTCGGGCCTGTCGCCGCTGGCGGTGATCATCTCGGCCTTGTTCTGGGGCGCGATGTGGGGCCCGGTCGGCCTCCTGCTGTCGACCCCGCTGACCCTGTGCCTGGTGGTGGCCGGCCGCCACGTGCGTACCCTGGAACCGGTCGCGATCCTGCTCGGCGACGCTCCGGCGGTGAGCGGCGCCCAGCGCTTCTACCAGCGCATCCTGGCCGGCGACATCGGCGCCATCATCCATGACGCCCACGCCTTTCTGGAACGCTCCAGTTTCGCCCGCTACTGCGACCACATCCTGCTGCCCGGGATCGTGATGGCCACGGCCGACACCCGCTCGGGCATGCTGGCCAAGAGCCAGGAAGAGCGGGTCCGCAGCGCCATCGCCGACGTCGCCGTCACCCTGACGCCGGAGTCGGGCGGCGCCTCGAAGCACCGGCGCCGGCGCGACGTCTCCCTGCTCGACGCCAACGTCGGCGCCCACCTGCGCCAGATGCGCGAGGCGCGCCTGGGCCGCTGGCAAGGCGCCCTCGACGTGCCGGCGCATTCGGTGGTGCTGTGCGTCGGCCTGGCCTCGATGCGCGACGACCTGCTCAGCGAACTGCTGGTGCGCGCCCTGCGCGAGGCCGGTGTCGACGCGCGCAGCTTCTCGGTGATCGGCGATAGCGACAATCCCGGCCCGGACAAGGCCGACCTGGTCTCGACCGTGTTCATCAACTATCCGGTCGAGCCCATGATCGCGCAGTGGCTGGCCACCGTCGCCAACCTGCGCGCCGGCCTGCCGGAGGCGATGCTGGTGACGATCCGCCTGCCGCTGATCGACCCCTTGCCGAACCCGTCGCTGGTCGAGAACGAGGTCGACATGGTGCTGCGTTCCTTCGAGGAAGCGCTGGCCTTCGCCGATCCGGAGCGCACGCCGCGCCCGTAGCCGGCCCGGACCGCGGGATTTACGCCCGACAGCATCGCTGCGGCGTCTTGATCCGCGGCCAAGAAATCGCGCGCGGCCTGCTCCACCGCACTGGCTTGCCCTTATGATCACACGGCATGAGGAGAAAAAAGGAGCGGGCATGCCGGAGCGGACCGGAGTCGACCAGCACGAAATCGAGGGCGGCACGCTGCACGGGCGGCCGGAACGCCCTGCCGCACCTGCGCCGCGCCCGTCCGGCCAGCTCACCCGCTTCACCTTCCTGCGCCGCACCCTGCTGCTGAATTTCTATTCGGTGCTGACGGTCGCGGCCGGCAACGCCATCCTGCTCGGCGTGCCGCAGGCGCGCGAAGCCCTGGGCGCCTTCCGCAACTTCGGGGACGCCCGGGAAAGCCTGTGGGCCAACCCCAGCTACTGGATCTTCATCGCTGCCCTGGCCTACTGGTCGCTGACCGCCTGGTATTGCGCGCGCCTGCTGCTGGCCAAGCGCTTTGCCGTCGACAACGTCGGCCAGTGCGCCCACCATCGCTTCGCCGCCGCCACGAATACCTGGCTGCCGCGCGCCTTGGGCCTGCTGTCCTGCGCCCCGATCACGCTCTGGTTCGCCCTGCCCGGCGCGCCGCCCGGGGCGTGGGTGGCGCCGGCCCTGTACACCGCCGGCTTCCTGCTGCTGGCGGTGCTGCGCCGGCGCCTGGTCAACCGCCGGCTGGGACGGCAGGCGGTAGCGTCCCAGCCCTGGGCGCGCTCCCGGCACACGCCGCGCGTGAGCGTCGCCGCGGTGCTGCTGATGTTCGCGGTGTCCGCCATGGTGCTGGCCGCGGTCTGCTTCGGCCAGGAGGCGGCCGCGCGCGCGCTGGGTGCGCCGGCCCTGCTGCTGTTCGCCTTCGGCTCCTGGACCGTGTTCGGCAGCATCGTGCTAGTCTACCTGCCGAAAAGCGCCGGCTGGCCCTCGCTGGCCCTGCTGCCGCTGTTCGCGGTGCTGCTGGCCTCGGTCTCGAACGAGAACCATTTCGTGGCCCGCAACGGCGGTCCGCGGCTGGCGGTGCAGCGTCCGCGGCTGGCCGAGGATTTCCTCACCTGGCAGACGGCGCGCGGCGCGCACGGCGGCGAACCGGTCTACCTGGTGGCCGCGGCCGGCGGCGCCTCGCGCGCGGCGTACTGGGCCGGCACCCTGCTGCTCGAGCTCGAGCGCCAGGCCCGCAGCCAGGGCAAGCGCTTCGCGCCCAACATCTATGCGATGAGCGGGGTCTCCGGCGGCAGCCTGGGCCTGGCCGCCTTCGCCGGCTCGCTGGCCGTGCGCGACCCCGACTACGCCCGCACCGCCGCCCAGGTCGGCGCCTTCCTCGGCCAGGACTATCTGGCGCCGCTGGTCGGCTACCTGCTGTATCCGGACCTGCTGGCGCGCTTCTGGCCCCTTCCCTGCCCGGCCTGCGACCGCTCGCTGGCGCTGGAGGGCGCGTGGGAACGCGGCTGGGACCAGCGTTTCCCGCTGTCGCCGGCGCGCGACTGGTTCAGGCGCCCGCTGCTGGCCCCCGGCCCGGACGCGGCCGGCCTGCCGCGGCTGATCTTCAATGCCACCTCGGCCAGCGAGGGCCGGCGCGTGGTGCAGTCCCGCCTTGCCTTCGCGCCGCCCCAGGCGGACGACCTGTTCGGCCAGGCCCCCGGCGGCCTGCCGCTCGACACCAGCCGCCTGACGCTGGCCCAGGCGGTCCACAACAGCGCCCGCTTCCCGTATATCAGCCCGGCCGCGCTGGTGTCCACCACCACCGGCGAACGCTGGGATTACCTGGTCGACGGCGGCTACTTCGAGAACTCGGGCGCGGCCACCCTGAATGCGATGATCCCGCAGATCCTCGCGCTCGGCCTGGTCAAGCCCGAACAGCTGGTGGTGCTGGTGATCGAGAACGAGCCCGCCACGCGGTCGCAATGGATCTGCCCGACCAGCGCCCAGCTGGCCGACGCCGCGGTCGGCCCGGCGCGGCGTCCGCTGACGGTCGGCCTGCGCTGGCCGTGGGAGCCGCGCCTGCGTCCCGGCGACAAGCGCGTGCCGCCGGTGCCGGAGCTGTCGCTGCCCTTCTACTCCCTGTACCAGACCCGCAATGCGCGCGCCCAGGCCGCAGAAGAGGAAACCACGCGCCTGCTGGGCGGCTGCGACGCCGGGCGCGTGATCGAACTGCGCTATCCCTGGACCCTCGATGCCCGCCAGCCGCCGCTGAGCTGGTTCCTGAACGGCGGCACCACGCGCGCGATGGCCGGGATGCTCCAGCGCAGGTACAGCGAGGCGCCCGAGGTCGACGCCTTCCTGGCCAACTGGGAGCGGATCCGCAGCAAGGTGCTGGACAGCGCCGCACCGTAGGAAAAATTCACGCTGTGCAACTACATTTGTCCAAATAGGTAGTTTTGGCGTACACTTGAGCTTGGATGCTCCTCCATGAGGTGTGTCAAGTGCTACGCCCGCTCCTGTTCAATACCGCCCTGCCCCATCGCGGTTCCCGGCGGCTGGCCCCGTCCGCGCCCTGGCGCCGGACGCACCAGCCCGGCCCACTTGCCCGCTCGTCAATATGATTCCAATAGCTTACCTCCCTCGCTCGCTCGCCACCCTGGCACTGCTCGCGCTCGGCGTGACCGCCGCCCAGGCCGCACGCAAGGATACGCCGCCCGCGCCGGCCGATTTCGCCACCCTCACCGGCACCCGCCCCGGTGCCTGCGCCGCCCCGGTCGACCCGGCCTACGTCCGCATGGGCCAGCCGGCGCTGCGCCAGTGCGCCTGGAGCCAGCGTGTCGAAATGCTGTACTGGAAGAGCATTCCCGCACCCGCCGGCACCTGCCTGCCGCCGGCGGCGATCGCCTGGCACCGCCTGATGGCCGGCGTATCGGCCGGGGCGCCGCCCTGGAGCAAGGAGTGGACCGCCCAGAGCCGGATCGCCGGCAACGACGCGCTGCGCCAGGCGGTCGCGGTCTGGCAGGCCGGCGACGGCAGCTGGTCGGCGGTGGCTTGGCGCTGGCGCCCGTCGGACAAGCCCGACACCCGCGCCTGGCAGGGCGGCCACTGGAGCAAGGTCGTGGAGACCACGCAAGCGCTCAACGCCGGCAATCCGGCGCCGCCGCATTCGCCGGCACCGTCGCCGCTGCTGGAAGCATGGCTGGCAAGTTCGAGCGGCAAGCCGCGCATCCTCGAAGGCGATACCTGGCGCTGGGTCAGCGACAACACCTGCCTGGTGATCCGCACCGCCGGCATCAGCCAGGGCCAGCTGCACCTGCCGTATTCGCGCGACGACGCGCGCCTGGAACAGCGCACCGCCATGCAGGTGCAGCTGGCGCGCCGCTTCCCGGCCGCCGAATGGCTGCAGCCCTTCACCCTGCTTGAGCCGGCGGTGCCGGGCACCCGCAGCGGCGCCAAGTTCTATGCCGTGTGGCGCGAAGGCGCGGCGATCCAGGGGCAGCTCTGGATTCCGCTGCGCGACGGCGGCGGCATCGTCCGCGCCCGGATCGGCACCGACGCGCCGCCGCGCGGCCCCCATGCCGGGGAACTCGCCGCGCAGCGCGCGGCCCTCGTCGAACGCGAGCTGAAGACGCTCACCCACGCCTGGGAGACGCGCCATGAATGACGAACTGTCGACGCCGATCCTGCTGCTGTCGCCGCTGGCCGTGCTGGGCGCCGGCCTGATGCTGGCGCTGGTGCTCGGCTTTACCCTGCAGCGCTTCCAGGTGCCGAAACTCTACGGCGCCGTGATCGCCGGCCTGCTGCTGGGCGCCAGCGGCGCCGGCATGATCGACCGGCCACTCCTCACGCAGTTCCAGGAACTGCTGAACGGCGCCGCCGCCCTGGTGCTGTTCGAGGTCGGCCGCAAGATGGACCTGGCCTGGCTGCTGCGCAGCGGACGCCAGGGCAAGAGCCTGCTGCTGGCGACGCTCACCCGCGGCGCCGCAGCCACGCTGGTGCTGGCCGCCTTCGGCCTGCCGTGGGGCGGTGCCATCTTCATCGGCTCGATCCTGATCGCGGTGAACCCCGTCATCCTGGCCTCGATGGTGGCCGACGAGAACGCGAGCGGCCCCGGCACCTTCGCCACCGCCAACATGGTCGGTCTCAGCAACCTGGTCGCCCTGCTGGCCCTGGGCCTGACGCTGGCCTGGACCCGCAGCCATGGCGCCGATGCGGCCGGCAGCTTCGGCGCGGAACTGATCGGCCAGGGCGGCAAGCTGCTGCTGGGGGCCCTGTTCGCCGTGTTCTCCTACGGCGCCTACGCGCTCGCCACGCGCCTGTGCAAGGTGCCGGCGACGATGCGTCCCGGCGTGCTGCTGGCCGCCCTGCTGATCGACCTCGGCCTGTGCTCGGTCACGGCATCCAGCGCGCTGCTGTCGCTGCTGCTGATGGGGGTCCTGCTGCGCAATGCGGAAAAACGCGACAACGTGTTCCAGGCCCAGTTGAAAACCGCCCAGGACATCGGCTACGTGCTGCTGTTCCTGATGTCGGCCGCGATGGTCGACATCCATGAACTGCTGCAGGGCTGGGTGGTCCTGGCCGCCATCGCCGTGTTCGCGGCGCGTATCGCCGCCACCCGCCTGGCCCTGTGGCCGGCCAGCGCGTGGAACGCGCGCAAGAAACATGCGATGGCGCTGTCGATGTGTTCGCTGGTGAGCTTCGGCGGTCTGGTGGTCGACAATACCCTGAACGCCTACACCGGCCTGGACCAGCATTCGAGCATGCTGATGAGCGCCCTGCTGGCGCTGAACGTCCTGCTGGCGCCGGGCCTGACCTGGCTGGGCCTGCGCCTGGCGGGCGAAACTTACCGTGGAGGTTCCCAATGAGCGAGCAAACCAGCGTGGACCAGCAGGCGCTGGCCGTCTCCGGCCAGGGCGCCGCCTTCCTGCCGGACTTCAGCGAGTCGACCCTCGGCACCATGGGCATCGAGCTCGAACTCATGGTGCTCGACCGCCTCACCTACGACCTGTTCCCGGCCGCGCCGGACATCCTCGACCTGCTGGACCGGCACGACAAGCCCTGGGTGCATACGCCCGAGATCACGACTTCGATGCTGGAAGTGGCGACCTCGATCCTCACGTCCTACGACGAAGCCGCCGACCAGTTGGAGCACATCCGCGCCACCGTGCAGCGAGCCGCCTTCGAAGTCGGCGCCTCGATCTCCGGCGGCGGCGCGCACCCGTTCCAGAAGTGGGCCGAACAGCGCATCTATCCGAAGGAGCGCTACTTTGCGTCGGAGCGCAAGTTCGGCTACCTGGCCAAGCTGTTCACCGTGTTCGGCATGCACGTGCACATCGGCGCCGGCTCGCCCGACGAGGCGATGCGCCTGTGCTCCTGGCTGACCCAGCGCGCGCCGCTGTTCATCGCCCTCTCCAGCAATTCGCCGTGCTGGCAGGGCGAGGTGTCGGGCTTCTGCAGCTCGCGCAGCAACGTGGTCGGGGCCTTTCCGATGAGCGGCATCCTGCCCTACGAGATCCGCACCTGGGACGACTTCCGCAGGCACTTCGACGAGCTGGCCCGCTACGGCATCGTCAACAGCATCAAGGATTTCTACTGGGACGTGCGGCCGAAACCGGAGTACGGCACGATCGAACTGCGCGTGCTGGACACGCCGCTGAAACCGGTCTACGCGGCCGCGCTGGCCTGCTATGCGCGCGAACTGTGCCTCGAATTCGCCGACCAGGCCGGCCGCTGGCCGTCCAGCGCCAGCCGCGAGCTGTATACCTGGAACCGCTTCAATGCGGCGCGCGACGGCGTGGAGGGGCACTGGATCGACCCGGAAACCGGCGTCTCGATCCCGATTGCCGAGGCGGTCCGCGCCGACCTGGCACGGCTCGCGCGCCGTTCGCAGGATCCCGGCTTCGGCAAGGCCTGCGCCGTCATCGAGCGGCTGATGAAGGATGGCGGCCAGGCGCGCTGGCTGCGTGCGCATCTGGAGGCCGGCGGCGGCATGAACGACCTGGCACGCATGGCCAGCGAACTGTTCGACGACGGCGCCGCCTGAGGCCCGCCTGGCGCCCGCCTGCGCTTACCAGCTCACCGCACCCAGGCCATGGGCCGGCAGCCAGGTGTAATAGAGGCCGACCGTGTCGTGGCGCTGTTCGCGCTCGGAAGTGTTCTGGAAGTTGAAGCGGCGGCGCGAGCTCAGGTACTTCAAGGTGACGCCATGGTGGCCGCGGATCCGGTAGGTCAGCGAAGCATCGGCCCGCAGCACGCGGTCGTTGCCGTCGCCCTGGGGCGTGGTGAGCTTGCCGTTGAAGAAAGCGCGCTGGCCCAGGTCGATCGCCAGGCGGTCGCCGCCGATCAGGCGCAGCATCACCACCGCCTGCGGCGCGAAGCCGTAGGTGTATTGCCCGGCCGCGCTGGAGCGCACCGTGCCGGTCGAGGTGTAGCCGACGCCGCCCGAGGCATGGGCCTGCAGGGTCAGGGCCTTGGCGATATTCCACTGCAGATTGCTGCCCAGCGACAGGCCGGTGCTGGCGACCCGGAACAGCTGGGGCGACAGGTAATCGTAGCTGCCGTACAGGCCGGCGATCCCGCGCAGCTTGTCGCCGCCCTCGTAGGGTGCGCCGAACAGCAGGCCGCGCGACGCCAAGCTTTCGACGCCCTGCGCGGTCGAGGCCCGCAGGCGGAACAGGAAGTAATCGAAGGGCCGGCGGTAGGTGTAGCCGCCCTTGCCCGGCAAGCCGTATTCCAGTGAAAAGTCGGCCGCCGCCTCGCTGCGTCTTGACGCCAGCGACGGCCCGACGTTGCCGCGCGACCTGACGGTGGCGCCCAGTTGCAAGCGCGCGAACACGGCCGGGTCGTGGCTGTCCCAGATCGGGGCATGACGGCCCGGGCGCGCGTAGCGGTTGAAGCCCATCGACGGCGAGATGGCCGCGGCGGCCGCCTCCTGCCATCCGGGCGACAGGCCATAGCCGCGCTCCAGCACCAGGTTGGCCATCCGGTACAGCGATTCGCCCAGGAAGGTGCCGCCGAAGCTGGTGGTGATCTGATCGTTGCGCGAAGGCGGCGTGGTCTCGCCGGCGATTTCCCACACTGCGCTGCCGGCGAAGGCGGCGCCCATAGATTCCCAGAAGTCCAGGCCGTTGCTGCGCGCCAGGCCGTAGTACACCGAGCCCTGGTAAGGGTGGCCGAGCTGGTTGATCTCGAAGGGGTCGCGGTCTTCCACCCAGCTGCTGTGCAGGTTGCGGCGGATCGAGCCGACGCTGACGCCATAGTCGTCCGGCTTCACGAAGGCGTGGTCGACGCGGTTCAGCACGAACTGGAAGCCGGCGATTTCGAGGGCTGTCGCGCCGTAGCTCTTCCACGGCCGCGCGGGCTCGGCGAAGGCCGCCCGGGACGGCGGCGCGGCTGGCGTTGCCGACGCGGGCGGCGTGGCCGACGTGGCTGGCGTGGCCGCCGGCTGCTGCGGCGCATCCCAGCCGGCCGGCACCGTGGTCACCGGCTCCTCAGGGGCATCCACCGGCGCGTCGGCCGGCGCGGCGTGCACCGCGCCGGCGGCCAGCGCCAGCAGCAGGACATGGGCGCCGCGGACGGGCGCGAACTGGTTTCTGGAGGCTTTCATTTCCGTTCCGGATCAATGTTATTGGCATAAATATAACTAATGCGTCGACATCGTGGCGCATCCTTGCCGAAAGGAAGCTGGACCCCGCTATAATCAACGATTCCGCCCGTCAATACAGCAACCGGACGCCCATGACATCGAACGGCCTGACCTTCCATCATCCCATCGCCTTCTGGAGCGGCACCCTGGCCCTCGTCGCCGGCGTGCTCGCGCATATCCCGATGTTCGTGTGCGCCTCGCACATGGGCTACCGGATGGCCGGCATGCCGATGGATGCGCCGATGCTGGCCGGGATGGCGCTGATCCCGCTCGGCCTGGCGCTGGCGGCCTACGGACTCATGCCGCATTTCAGACGCCTGCGCACCGGCGGCAGCGGCGACGATGCCCGGCTGTTCGCGGCGGCCGACGGCATCCCGCTGAACCGCCACCACTGGAGCCTGGTGCTGGTGCTGGTGGTCGCGCTGACCATCGACGTGATGAAGCCGGCCACCCTCGGCTTCGTCATGCCGGGCATGACCGGCGAGTACGGGCTCTCGAAGCAGAACGCCGGTTTCCTGGCCCTGGTCGCCCTCACCGGCACCACGGTCGGCTCGGTGATCTGGGGCATGGTCGCAGACCGTTTCGGCCGGCGCGCCACGATCCTGCTGTCGGCGCTGATGTTCATCGGCACCGCCATCTGCGGCGCGATGCCTTCGTTCGGCTGGAACCTGGCGATGTGCTTCCTGATGGGCGCCTCGGCCGGCGGCCTGCTGCCGATCACCTTCACCCTGATGGCCGAGACGATCCCGGCGGCGCACCGCGGCTGGCTGCTGGTGGCGCTGGGCGGAATCGGCAACTCGGCCGGCTACCTGGTCGCGGCCGGCGCGGCCAGCCTGCTGGAGCCGTCCTTCAGCTGGCGCGTGCTGTGGCTGCTGGGCCTGCCGACCGGCGCGGTGATCATCCTGCTCAGTCGCCTGCTGCCGGAGTCGCCGCGCTTCCTGGCCAACAACGGCCTGCAGGACGAGGCGCGCGCGGTGCTGGCGCGCTTTGATGGCAGCGTGCGCGGCAGCGTGCGCGATGCGGCCCGGCAGCCGGCGGAAAGCGCGGCGCCGGCGCCCACCTCGTCCGGGCTGCGCGAACTGCTGCGCGGCGGCTATGCGCCGCTGACGCTCGGCATGGGCGTGGCCGGCGTGGCCTGGGGCTTGGCGAATTTCGGCTTCCTGCTGTGGCTGCCGATGAACCTGCGCGCGATGGGGATGGACGCCGCCACCGCTACTTCCCTGCTGGCGCGGGCCGCCTTCCTGGCCCTGCCGGGCACCGTGCTGGTGATCTGGCTGTACCACCGCTGGAGTTCGGTGGGGACGCTGGTCGCCTTCATCGCCCTCAGCGCGGCCAGCCTGCTCGCCTTCTTCGTGCTGGGCTGGATGGGCATCGCCTCCAGCGCCGCGCTGGCCGTCGCCACCTGTGCGCTGCTGGTCTCGGTCAGCGGCGTGATCGCCACCCTGATCCCTTACGCTTCCGAGATCTACCCGGTGCACCTGCGGGCCACCGGTGCCGGCCTGATCGCCGCCAGCTCCAAGCTCGGCGGCATCCTCGGCGCCGGCCTCGGGGTGGCGGGACTGTTCGCGGACCTGCAGTTGTCCGCGCTCGCGATCGCCGTGCCGATGCTGCTCGCCGCGCTGCTGCTCGCCAGGCGCGGCATCGATACCCGTGGCCGCCGGCTCGAGGAGATCCAGGCCCTGGTGGCCTGAACCCGGCCCGCTGCCCAAGAAGTGGTACTGGGCCTTCACCATCGGCGTGCTGGCGGTGGCGCCGGGGATGGTGCGGGCGTCGTTGCCGAACTTGTTGCATGTGGTCCGCGTCCGCATGGCTCTCGGCCGGAATGTCACGCGTACCGTTGAAGAAAATATGCAGGGTGACCGCGGCCAGCGCGGTCAGCAGGATGCCGGATTCCAGCAGCGGATGCAGGCTGTGCGCCATCGTCCGGGGAGCTGGGAGGGTTTCGAGCTCTTATTGAACCGGTGCGCCCTCTTCGTACCAACGCTTCAGCAAGTCCCGCTCTGCGGCGGTGATCTGGGTGGCGTTATTCAGCGGCATGAGTTTGAGGACGACCGCCTGTTGATACATCTGTTGCGCATGGCGCTTGATCGAGACCGGGTTGTCGAAGGCCAGGCCCTTGCTCTGGATCTGCGCCGAGTAACACATCACGCAGCGCTGGTCGATCACGCCCTTCACTTCCTGGAAGCTGACCTGGTGGGCGGTGGCACCGCCTGCGGCGGCTGCGGCTGCGGCTGCGGCTGCGGCAGCGGCAGGTGCGGCAGGTGCGGCGGCCATCAGCGGCGCGGCCGACCCGGATTCCGGCTGCGGCACCAGCCACACCATCAGCGCCATCAGGGCGGCGACACCGGCCACCGCACGTTCCCAGGGGACGCGCTTGCCCAGTACCAGCGCCTTGTGGCGCGCCACGAAGCTGTGTCGGACCAGCGCACCGGCCAGCATCAGCAGCACCAGCACGGCCCAGTTATTGGCGCCGGAATACAGCCAGCCGTAGTGGTTCGACAGCATCGCGACCAGCACCGGCAGCGTGAAGTAGGTGTTGTGCACGCTGCGCTGCTTTGCCCGCCAGCCGTAGACCGGGTCGACCGGCTGGCCGGCCTTCAGCTGGGCCACGACCTTGCGCTGGCCCGGGATAATCCAGAAGAACACGTTGGCGCTCATCGAGGTCGCCAGCATCGCGCCCACCAGCAGGAAGGCGGCGCGGCCGGCGTACAGCTGGCAGGCCAGCCAGGCGGCGAAGATCACGAACACGAACACGCAGGCGCCGACGATCAGGTCGCCGTTCTTCCTGCGCCCGAAGGCGCGGCAGATGATATCGTAGACGAACCAGAACGCGCCCAGGAAGCCGAGCGCGGTGCCGACGGCGGCGCCGGCCGACCAGTCGTGCACCGACTTGTCCACCATGAAGGTGCCGGCGTTGAACAGGTAGAGCACCGTGAACAGGCCGAAGCCGGACAGCTAGGTGGCGTAGCTCTCCCAGTAGAACCAGTGCAGGTTCTCGGGCATGGCCTTGGGCGCGACCAGGTATTTTTGCGGGTGGTAGAAGCCGCCGCCGTGCACGGCCCAGAGTTCGCCGTCCACGCCCTTGTCGACCAGGTCGGGCGCGGTCGGCTTGTGCAGCGAATTATCGAGGAAGACGAAGTAGAAGGATGCGCCGATCCAGGCGATGGCCGTGATCACGTGGGTCCAACGCAGCAACAGGTTGGCCCAGTCGAGCAGATAGGTTTCCATAGAGCCTCTAGCGAAACGAAGGCAGGCCGTGAGGACCTGCATTCCCTTCACCACAGCGGGCTCTGTGAGGGGCAGAACATCGCAACCATCGGCGGCCGGGCTGGGCCAGCCTGCCAATGCGCTCCACGGCGACGAAAATAACTGTATACGATTTTTTTATCGTTGAATATAAAAACTTTATTACGACGGTTGCCGGCCTACGAACCGCGGTAGGTCGAGTAGGCCCAAGGGCTGACCAGCAGCGGAACGTGATAATGGCCGGCCGCGTCGGCGATGCCGAAATCGATCGGCACCTCGTCGAGGAAGGCCGGCTCCGGCAGCTCGACGCCGCGCCCGCGGAAGTAGGCCGCGACCGAGAACACCAGACGGTAGCGTCCAGCGGCCATGGCGGCGGCATCGAACAGCGGCCCGCCGTCGTTGCGGCCGTCGGCGTTCAGGGTGAGGCTCTTGATCGTCCTGGGTTCGGCGCCGTCGAGCGCCTGCAGGGTGACTTGCATGCCGGCGGCCGGGCAGCCGTTCATGGTGTCTAGCACGTGGGTGCTGAGGTGTCCCATATAACTCCCTTTGTCATTGAACGGGTAGGATTGCATACACTTTATGTTTTCGTTTCAAGAAAAAGTGTATACACTTCATCCACGATGTCAACCAATTATTCATCAAACGAACCATGACCCGCTCCCGCCCGCCGCTCAAAGTCGTCCCGTCGCAGATCGACGCTCCGGCGCCGGCCGGCAACGCGACCCAGCGCATCGTCGACTCCATCACCAACGCCATCGCGGACCGCCGCCTGATGCCCGGCACCAAGCTGTCCGAGCAGAAGATCGGCGACATCTTCGCCGTCTCGCGCACCGTGGTGCGGCAAGCCTTCAACCAGCTCAGCCGCGACCGTCTGGTGGTGCTGGAGCCGGCCCGCGGCGCCTTCGTCGCCACCCCCACGGCCGAGGAAGCGCAGGACGTGTTCGAAGTCCGCAGCATCCTCGAGACCGCCGTCACCAGGCAGCTGTGCGCGGCCATCACCGACGCCCAGATCCGCCAGCTGCGCGAGCACCTCGCGCAGGAACGCGCCGCGCTGAAGAATGCCGAGATCCCGGGCCGCACCCGCCTGCTGGGCGACTTCCACCTGGTACTGGCGCGCATGCTGGGCAACCAGGTGCTGGTGCAGATGCTGAGCGAACTGCTGACCCGTTCCTCGCTGATCGCGCTGATGCGCCAATCCACCCAGTCGGCGGAGGAGTCGCACGACGAGCACGTGGCGATCGTCGACGCCTTCGAGCGGCGCGACGTGAAGGCCGCCGTGCGGCTGGTCGACAAGCACCTCGGCAACGTCCAGCGCAACCTGAACATGGACCCGCAGCGGGTCGACCTGGCCGAGATCCTGAATCACTGAAGCATCCTTCAACCTGAACAAAAGGCGCTCCATGACCCAAGCTTATCCACGCGACCTGCAAGGCTACGGCCGGCGGCCGCCGCATCCCGAATGGCCGGACCAGGCCCGCGTCGCCGTGCAGTTCGTCCTGAATTTCGAGGAAGGCGGCGAGAACAGCGTGCTGCACGGCGACCCCGGCAGCGAGCAGTTCCTGTCCGAGATGTTCAACCCGGCCGCCTTCCCCGACCGCCACCTGAGCATGGAAGGCATCTACGAATACGGCTCGCGGGTCGGGGTCTGGCGCATCCTGCGCGAATTCGAGAAGCGCGGCCTGCCGCTGACCATCTTCGGCGTCGGCATGGCGCTCGAACGCTGCCCGGACATTACCGCCGCCTTCAAGGAACTGGGCCACGAGATCGCCTGCCACGGCTGGCGCTGGATCAGCTACCAGAACGTCGACGAGGCGACCGAGCGCGAACACATGGCGCGCGCCGTCGCCGCCATCGAAGGCCTGACCGGGGAGCGTCCGCTCGGCTGGTACACCGGTCGCGACAGCCCGAACACGCGCCGCCTGGTGGCCGACTACGGCGGCTTCGAATACGACAGCGACTACTACGGCGACGACCTGCCCTTCTGGCTGAAAGTGCGCAAGACCGACGGCAGCCACGCGCCGCAGCTGGTGGTGCCTTACACGCTGGACTGCAACGACATGCGCTTCGCCCTGCCGCAAGGCTTCTCGCACGGCGACCCCTTCCTGGCCTACCTGCGCGACGCCTTCGACGTGCACTACGAGGAAGGCCAGGACCGCCCGTCGATGATGAGCATCGGCCTGCACTGCCGCCTGCTGGGGCGTCCGGGACGCTTCCGCGCGCTGCAGCGCTTCCTCGACTACATACAGCAGCACGACCGGGTCTGGGTCGCGCGCCGCATCGACATTGCGCGCCACTGGAAACGCGTGCATCCCTACAACCCCGACACCGCCTTCGCATGGGAGTGAACATGCTGACCCTGGAACGTCTCAACGCCGCCGACGAGGCGGAATTCACCGCCCTGCTGGACGGCGTCTATGAACACTCGCCGTGGATCGCCGCGCGGGCCTGGCGGCAGCGCCCGTTCGCCAGCCTGGCCCAGCTCAAGCGCGCGCTGGCCGACGCGGTGCGCGGCGCGCCGCGCGAGGCCAGCCTGGGCCTGATCCGCGCCCACCCGGAGCTGGCCGGCAAGGCGATGGTATCGAAGACCCTGACGGCCGAATCGACGAATGAACAGAACAAGGCGGGCCTGACCGATTGCACGCCGGACGAATTCGCCACCATCCAGCGCCTGAACGCCGACTACAACGCAAAGTTCGGCTTTCCCTTCATCCTGGCGGTGCGCGGCCCGCGCGGCCTGGGGCTGGCCAAGCGCGAGATCATCGCCACCTTCGCGCGGCGACTCCGAAACCCGCCCGAGTTCGAGTTCGCCGAGGCGCTGCGCAACATCCACCGCATCGCCGAGATCCGCCTGAACGACAAGTTCGGCCACGAACCCGTGCTCGGCAACCTGGTGTGGGATTGGGCCGAGCAGCTGGCCGCGCACAGCGACCCCGGCTATGCCGAACGCGGCGAACTGTGCGTGACCTACCTGACCGACGCCCACCGTGCCTGCGCCGGCCGGCTGCTGCGCTGGATGATCGACGACTGCGGCTTCGACGAAGCCCATGTGGACGCGGTCGGCAACGTGGTCGGCGTCTACCACGGCGCCGACCCGCAGGCAAAACGCCTGCTGACCGGCTCGCACTACGACACCGTGCGCAACGGCGGCAAGTACGACGGCCGCCTGGGCATCCTGGTGCCGATGGCCTGCGTGCGCGAACGGCGCCGCCGGCAGCGCCGCCTGCCCTACGGGATCGAGGTGGTCGCCTTCGCCGAGGAGGAAGGTCAGCGCTACAAGGCCGTGTTCCTCGGGTCGGGCGCCCTCACCGGCCAGTTCGACCCGGCCTGGCTCGACCAGGAGGACCTTGACGGCATCCCCATGCGCGAGGCGATGGCGCGTGCCGGCCTGGACACCGGCGCGATCGCAGCCCTGCAGCGCGACCCGGCCCGCTACCTCGGCTTCGTCGAGGCGCATATCGAACAGGGTCCGGTGCTGGACGATGCCGACCTGCCGCTGGGCGTGGTCACCTCGATCAACGGCAGCGTGCGTTTCCTGGGCGAGATCGCCGGCATGGCCAGCCACGCCGGCACCACGCCGATGTCGATGCGGCGCGACGCCGCCGCCGGTGCGGCCGAGCTGGTGCTGTTTGCCGAACAGCGGGGCGGCGCCGTGCCCGACCTGGTCGCCACGGTCGGCATGCTGGACGTGCCGAACGGCTCGATCAACGTGGTGCCGGGGCGCTGCCGCTTCAGCCTGGACGTGCGCGCCACCACGGACGCCGTGCGCGACGCCTGCGCGCGCGACATCCTCGACGAACTGCGGGCCATCTGCGAGCGCCGCGGCCTCCAGTTCACGCTCGAGGAAACCATGCGCGCCGCCGCCGCGCCCTGCGACGCGCGCCTGCGCGGCCAGTGGGAACGCGCCGTCGCGGCGCTCGGCCTGCCCGTGTTCCACCTGCCCAGCGGTGCCGGGCACGACGCGATGATGCTGCACCAGGTGATGCCGCAGGCGATGCTGTTCCTGCGCGGCCAAAACGCCGGCATCAGCCACAACCCGCTGGAATCGATCACCAGCGACGACGCCGAACTGTGCGTGCGTTCTTTCCAAAACCTTCTCGACCAACTTGCCACGGACCCGACATGAATGCCACGACCACGAGCCCTTACGAAAACCTCGACGCCTGGATCGACGCCCACTTCGACGAGGAGGTGCGCTTCCTGCAGGAGCTGGTGCGGGTTCCCACCGACACCCCGCCGGGCAACAACGCGCCGCACGCCGAGCGCACGGCCGAGCTGCTGAAGGACTTCGGCTTCGAGGCCGAGCAGCATGCGGTGCCGCCTGATACGGTCCGCGCTGCCGGGCTGGAAACCATCACCAACCTGGTCGTGCGCCGCCGCTATGGTAAGGGCGATGGCGCCGGCCGCACGGTGGCCCTGAACGCCCACGGCGACGTGGTGCCGCCGGGCGAAGGCTGGACCCATCCGCCCTACGGTGCCGAGATCGCCGGCGGCAAGCTGTACGGCCGCGCCGCCGCGGTCAGCAAGTGCGACTTCGCCACCTTTACCTTCGCCACCCGCGCGCTGGAGGCGCTGGGCGCCCCGCTGAAGGGCGGCGTCGAACTCTACTTCACTTATGACGAGGAATTCGGCGGCGAACTCGGTCCGGGCTGGCTGCTCGAACAGGGTCTGGTCAAGCCCGACCTGCTGATCGCGGCCGGCTTCAGCTACCAGGTCATCACCGCGCACAACGGCTGCCTGCAGATGGAAGTGACGGTGAACGGCAAGATGGGGCACGCCGCGGTACCGGAAACCGGCGTCGACGCGCTGCAGGCCGCGACCCGCATCCTGGTCGCGCTGTACGAGCAGAACACGCTGTACAAGCAGACCCGCAGCCAGGTCAAGGGCATCAACCACCCCTACCTGAACGTCGGCCTGATCGAGGGCGGCACCAATACCAACGTGGTGCCGGGCAAGGTCGTGCTGAAGCTCGACCGCCGCATGATCCCGGAAGAGAACCCGGTTGAGGTCGAAGCGGGCCTGCGCCGCCTGATCCAGAAAGCGGTGGCCGGCTGCCCGGGCATCGGCATCGAGATCAAGCGCCTGCTGCTGGCCAAGGCCCTGAAGCCGCTGGACGGCAACCGTCCGATGGTCGAGGCCTTGTCCCGGCACGCCAGCGCCGTGTTCGACGAGCCGATCGATGCCGCCGGCACCCCGCTGTACACCGATGCGCGCCTGTTCGGCGAACACGGGATTCCGGCCGTGCTGTACGGCGCCGGTCCGCGCACGGTCGGCGAAAGCAACGCCAAGCGCGCCGACGAGCACATCGACCTGGAAGACCTGCGCCGCGCCACCAAGGTGATCGCGCGCACGCTGTTCGACCTGCTAGACTGAGCCGGCGGCGGCCGGGAACGAGGCGCCGGTGCCCGTCAGCGGGCAGCCGGCGCGGCCGTCCCTTGCGCCGTTTGCTTACTTCACCTCGAGCAGCTCATTGAAGAGAACCCGATAATGCACTACCGCATTACGCAAGTCCTCGGTGGTGGCTTCGCCGCGCGCATCGCGGGCCGCGATGACTTGCGCGGCGCGATAATTTTCCACAACCGCCGGGTGATCGACTGAAATGTCGGCCGCACGATGTTCAAAATCGGATACTGGATACCCGCGTTTCGCCATCAGTTCGCGAACCAACTGATCGGCCTGGGCGACGACTCCCTTTGGATTATCGACGAAGCTGGCCTGCAGATTCGCCCACGCCTGACTGAATACAGAAGCGTCAGAGGGCGCCAGGGGCACGATATTCAGCTTTCCAACACGTTCTTCCCGTGCCTTGAGCTCTGATTCGGCCTTTGACCGGCTTCCAAGCTCATCCACGGCTCGGCCATATTCTGGTCCGAAGCGTTGCTGCAATCTTTCGGATTGCCTTTTTTGAACGAAGTACCATGCGGCTAGCGCAATCAGAACGAGAACCACAACAACGGCCAGCATGGTGGATGTCTGTGAGTCGAGCGTACCCATATCACTCTCCTATTGCCTGGATGGCGTTATTCTTGGCTTGTGCTTCTTATTAAGGCAGGCCGGGCCACAGCAGTCCGTTCGGAGGCGCACATATCCGGACATGCCGGGCTCAAGCCGTTGGGCAATCGGGCACGCGCACCACGTGTAATAGATTGGTGCTCCCCACATGCCCCGAAGGAAAGCCCGCCACGATCACCACATCGTCCCCCGCCCCGGCCAGTCCAAGCCGGAGCGCCGCGGCCACCCCATCCTCAACCATCCCGCCCAGCGTGCCTGGCTCCTCGAAGGGCAGCGGATGCACGCCCCACACCAGCGCGAGCCTGCGTGCAATGGACGCGTGCGGGGTCAGGGCCAGGATCGGCGTGGCCGGACGTTCGCGGCTGGCGCGCAGGCAGCTGGCGCCGCTCGCCGTGTAGGCCACGATGGCCGCCGGCCTCAACAGGCTGGCCACGCGCCGCAGCGCGCAGCAGATCGCATCCGCGGTGGTCGCCTCGGCCGGCGTGTGCGATGCGTCCAGGTCAACTCTCCAGCCCGGGTCGCGCTCGACTTCGCGGATCACCTCGTCCATCACCGTCACCGCCTCGACCGGGTACTGTCCCGACGCCGATTCCGCCGACAGCATCACCGCATCGGCGCCGTCATAGATCGCGCCGGCCACGTCGGACACCTCGGCCCGGGTCGGCACCGGCGCCGCCACCATCGATTCCAGCATCTGGGTCGCCACCACCACCGGGCGTCCCGCCGCGCGCGCCGCGTGCACGATGCGGCGCTGCAGGACCGGCACCTGCTGTGGCGGCAGTTCCACGCCGAGGTCGCCGCGCGCGACCATCACGCCGTCGGACAGGGCCACGATCTCGTCGAGCGCATCGATCGCGGCCGGCTTTTCCAGCTTCGCCATGATCCACGCGCGCTTGCCGATGAGTTCGCGCGCCTCGCGGATGTCCTCCGGGCGCTGCACGAAGGACAGCGCAACCCAGTCGACGCCCAGTTCCAGGCCGAAGGCAAGATCGGCGCGGTCCTTGGCGGTCAGCGGCGAGATCGGCAACAGTACGCCCGGCACGTTGACACCCTTGCGGTCCGACAGCGGGCCGCCGACCAGCACGCGGGTCTCGGCGTGGTCCGGGCCGCAGGACTCGACCCGCAGGCGCAGCTTGCCGTCGTCCAGCAGCAGCTCGGCGCCGGGGCGCAGCGCGGCGAAGATCTCGGGATGCGGCAGCTGGGCGCGGTGGGCGCCGCCCTCGGCCGGGTCGAGGTCAAGCCGGAAGGCGCTGCCCGCCTCCAGCACCGCCCTGCCCCCCAGCAGCCGGCCGATCCGCAGCTTGGGGCCCTGCAGGTCCATCAGCACGCCGATCGGCCGCCCGATCTCGCGCTCGACCGCGCGGATGGCTGCATAGCGGGCGGCGTGGTCGGCATGGCTGCCGTGGCTGAAGTTCAGGCGGAACACATCGGCGCCGGCCTCGAGCAGCGCGCGGATCCGCCCGATGGTGGAGCTGGACGGGCCCAGCGTCGCGAGAATGCGGGATCGGCGTTGGCGTAACATGATATTTCTCCCAAAAAAAGGCAGGCCGGCTGACGATCAAGTCAACAGGATGGCACGAAAATCGTTGACGTTGGTGAGCGTCGGTCCGGTGACCAGGGCGTCGCCGAGGGCGCCGAAGAAGCCGTCGCCGTCGTTGTCGTCCAGGCTGTCGCGCGGGCGCAGGCCGCGCACCGTCACCGTGGTCTCGCCGCCGGACAACAGGACGCAGGGAGGGCGCAGTGGCTGGGCATGACGGCGGACCTGCAGCGCGATGCCGGCATCGGCCGGCGCTCGACCTGGGAGATCCAGGCCGGGCTGAAACGCGGCGAACTGGTCACCGTGCTCGACGAATTCGCGGTGAACGACTACCCGATCCAGGCGGTCTATCCGCAGCAGCGCTACCTGCCGGCCAGGATCCGGCATGTCATCGACTACCTGAAGGGTATCTACAACACGGCGGGCTACCGGGAGCGGGCCTAGGACGCCAGCAGGAACAAGGCCGCGTCGCCCGCCACGACGCACGCCCCGGCGGCGGCCATCAGGGTGCCGTCGCGCCGGTTCAGGCGCCGGTACTCCTGCCACCCGACCGCCAGCAAGCAAACTCCGATGGCCGTCAGGCCTCCGATAAATCCATTCATCCTTCACCTCCTTCGTGGTTGACCAGCATGCGCGATCCGGCCACCATGGGCGACCGCGTATTCGGCGAGCTGACCATCAGCAGGTCGCTCGACGTCTTTTCCAGCATCTCCCTGGCGCGCGTCTGCCAGGACCAGTCGTCGACCAGCCAGCGCTGGCTGTCGGACAGGACGATGATGTCGGCATCGACCGCGTTGACATAATTCGCGACCGCCATCCCGGTCGGCTTCGGCAGAAGCACCAGCGACAGCTTCGCCGCCCGCGGCCGCAATTCCGCCGCCATCCGCGCGAACGCCTCCTGCGCCGTCCGTTCCGCGTTGCGGCGGCAGGTGCCGATCACGTCGTCGCGCACGCCGGCGGCGCGCATCTGCCCCTCGCCCGGCACGTGGAAGGCGTGCACGATCGTCAGGCGGGTGGCGGGCAACAGGCGCAGCGCGACCTTCAGCGTATTCAGCGAGTCCGGCGAAAAGTCGCTCGGAAACACCGCGTGCGCATATGGCTTGTGCGCCGGCTGCCGCACCAGCAGTACCGGCTTCATGCTGGCGCGGCAGATGTCGCGCAGCAGGTTGAAGTTGTGCAGGATCGGCCACCATTCATGCGCCTGCCAGGCGGTGGCGATCAGCAGCGGATCGGCGTCGATCGCGCGCTTCATCAGGGACGCCGGGAAGGCGCCGAAGTCGAACCGCGCCGAACAGTGGACGCCGAAGCGCAGCAGCGCCGACGCGCGGGCCTGCTTGACGTCTTCCATGCATTCGCACAAGGCCGTGGCTTCGCGCATCGACGAAAGGAAGTCCATGCTCCGGCATTGCAGCGCCGCCGCCAGCATCGCGCCGCGCGCGGCCGCGTGCCCGACCGGGTGCGGGCATTCGGAAATCACGAGGATGGGCTTGACCATGTCACGCTCCTATCACGACCAGGTCGGCGCCATGGCGGCGCGCGCACTCCTCGATCACATGGCCGGGGGAGCCGTATTCGACCACGCAGTCGGCGGAAGGAAGCGGCGGCGAAAACCGCTCGAGGCAGGATTGCAGGCGCTGCCGGGCAGCGTGCCGGCTGCGTTCGCGGTACATCTTGACCAGCTCCGGCCGCAGCTCCATTTCGCGCATCAGGCGCTCGTCGGCAAGGCGGTAGGCGTGCACGAAGACGAAATGCGCGGCCGGCGCCATGCGCGCGGCGGCCTGCGCGGCCCGGCGCCATTCGGCGAAGGCGTGCCACCATGAAGATCGCAGCAATTGCATGACATAGTCCTCCCCGGCCAAGCCCGCGGGCTGGCCGAACGTCGACGAAAAGCGGCATCGGCGCGGTCGTGCGCCGGTCCGTTGAACGATTCGGTGAGGATGCTCGGGAGGGCCTGGAACGGAACGCGTTCAGGCCCTCGCCGAGCCTAGGAAAGGCCGGCGATATCTCGCGTGGCGAGATGCGCAAGACGGGCGTGGAACACGCTCGATCCGCGCGGCAGGGAGGCACAGCATGTGTTCATGTCGATGCCGGGTTGGTGGTCGATGACGTCCCGAGTATATACCACCTGGGTTTTTCGTCAACCGCAGGCGCCGTCCGCGCAGGTCGCCTCCTCCAGCACCTTCTGCAGCGCGGCGAGGGTGAAGGGTTTCGGCAGGAACGACGGTTTGACGTCCAGGCCAGGGGTCTCCGGGGCGCCGTAGCCGGACGAGAAGATGATCCGCATCCGCGATCCGCGCGCCCGCACTGTGCGGGCCAGCTCGAGGCCGTTCATGCCCGGCAGCGAATGGTCGGTCAGCAGGATGTCGAACTGCCGCTCCGCCAGCAGCTCCAGGGCCTGCTCGGCGCTGCCCACCCCTTCGACCGCGTGGCCCAGCAGCAGCAGCAGTTCGCCGAGCATGGTGCGGGCGTCCTGGTTATCCTCGACCACCAGGATCGACTTCGGCTGCGCGCTGGCAGTCAGGACCGGCTCCGCGCTTGCGCAGGCAGGCGCCGGCGCCGGCAAGGTCGCCGGGGCCGCCGGCGCAAGCGCGGCGCTTTCCTTGCGCGCGGCGAACAGCTGGCGGATCTTGCGCGCCAGTTCGTCGCGGCGGTAGGGCTTGCTGATCAGCTCCACGCCCGGATCCAGGCGCCCGCCGTGGACGATGGCGTTCTGCGTATAGCCCGAGGTGAACAGGACCTCGATGGCCGGGAACATCTGCTTGGCCTGGCGCGCGACCTCGATGCTGCGCACCGGGCCCGGCATCACGACGTCGGTGAACAGCATGTCGACCGGGATACCGCTTTGCAGGATGGTCAGCGCGCCCTGGCCGTCGCTGGCCTTCAGCACACGGTAGCCCAGGCCCTGCAGCATGTCGACCACGGTCGCCTGCACCGCCAGGTCGTCCTCGACCACCAGGATGGATTCGGAGCCGCCGACGACCGGCGCGTTGCGCAGGTTCGGCAGCTCGACTTCCGGCTGCATCGAGCGCGGCAGGTAGATCTTGATCGTGGTGCCGCTGCCGACCTCGCTGTAGATGCGGATGTGGCCATTGCTCTGCTTGACGAAGCCGTAGGCCATCGACAGGCCCAGGCCGGTGCCCTCGCCTTCGCGCTTGGTGGTGAAGAAGGGCTCGAAGGCGCGCGCGACGACTTCCGGCGGCATGCCGCAGCCGGTATCCGAGATCGCCAGCATCACGTACTGGCCCGGCGTCACTTCCGGCTCGTGCAGCACGTAGTGATCGTCCAGCATGGCGTTGTTGAGTTCGAGCGTGAGGCGGCCGTCGCCCTTCATCGCGTCGCGCGCGTTGATGGCCAGGTTCAGGATCACGTTCTCGAGCTGGTGCGGGTCTGCCAGGGTGGTCCACAGGCCGCCGGCGACCACGGTTTCGATCTGCACCGATTCGCCCAGCGCGCGGCGCAGCAGCTCGTCCATGCCGCGCAGGACGCGGCCGATATTGGTCGCCACCGGCTGCAGCGGATGGCGGCGCGCGAAGGCCAGCAGTTGCGAGGACAGCTTGGCGCCGCGGTCGGCTGCGAATGCCGCGGCCTCCAGGCGGCGCTGCGCCTCCGGGTTCCCCGCCAGCGACATCTGCAGCAGCTGCAGGTTGCCGGCGATGACCTGCAGGACGTTGTTGAAATCGTGCGCGACGCCGCCGGTAAGCTGGCCGATGGCCTCCAGCTTCTGCGACTGGCGCAGCTGGGCGTGGGTCTTTTCCAGCTCGGCGGTGCGTTCCCGGATGCGCTCTTCCAGCGAGTTGTTCAGCTGCCGCACCGCTTCCTCGGCCTCGATCCGGGTCGCCACTTCGTGCTGCATGCGCGCGTGCGACTGTTCCAGGGCCGTGGCGCGCTCGCCGACTTCGCCGAGCATGCCGTTGAAGGCGTCGACCAGCACGCCGACCTCGTCTTCGGTCGTCTTCGTCACGCGCATCGAAAAGTCGCGGCGCCGGATCACCTGGTCGACGGCCGCGGTCAGCGCCAGCACCGGCTGGATGATGGCGGCCTTCAGCCAGCTCGACATCAGCATCGCGATCAGCAGGCTGCCCAGCAGGACCGCGCCGAGGATGGACAGGTAGCGCTGCACCTGCGCCATCAACGGATATTCGGCCTCGACGTAGACGATGCCGATCAGGTCGCCGTTGCGCAGCATCGTGGTGGCGACCGCGATCTGGCCGCCATCGATCGTGTTGCCCGCGCGCGGCATGCGCTTCGGCAGCCGCTGCAGCTCCAGGGGCGATTTTCCATACGCGGCGAACACCGAGCCGTCGGCACGGTAGATCGCGGCGTTCACGATCAGTGGCCTGGCGCGCAGCTGCAGCAGGTTTTCCTGGGCCACCTTGGTGTCGTTGAACTCGAGGGCCGGCTTGGTCACTTCGGCAAGGATGTCGGCCTGGGCGCGCAGATCGTCGGCCCAACCGGTCTGGTAGTTGCGGATGTCGAGCACCAGCATCGAGGCGGAAGCGACGAGCAGCGTGGTCAGCGTAGTCACCAGCACCCCAAGCACCAGCTTGCGTGAGATGGATTGTCGAACGGCGCCAAACATGGTCAACGGGTTCCTTTCACCACGTTCGTGGCAACGCTAAAAAGACGGGAATTCAGGTGGATGCCGCTCTGCTCGGAAGCGTCAAGGGCTACTTCGAACCGGACCCGGTCGTCGACCAGGCGGAAATTGATGATGCTTCCCTGTTCCAGCCCACCGTCGCCGGCGCTCACGGTCAGGATCGGCCGGCCCTTGGCCTGGCGCAGCCATTGCGCCAGGCGGGCGCGCTCGCCGCGGCCGACAAACAGCATGTGCAGGCCGTTCAGCGTGTCGCCCGGGAGCAGGCGCTTGACGATCACGCCGCGGTTGTTGACGCTGCGTCCGGCGGCGATGCGCGCCAGCTCGTCGGCGACCGTGTCGTCGCCGGCGACGCCGATCACATACGGGCTGTCGGCCTGCGCGAACGCGGCCGGCGGCCACTCCGCATAGTTGAGGAACTTGTGCAGGTAGGCCGCCTCCACCTTTTCCTCGCTGGCGATAATGGCGCTGCCGGCCGCTGCCGCGGGCGCGGGCGCGGCCATGTTAAGGCCGGCGGCGCCGAGGCACAGGACGGCGGCGGCGCGGATGAAGTAGAGTCGCAAGTCTCGCACGGTATTACAGGTTCCAGACCAGCTTGAGGAGAACAGCGCGCTGGTAATTGCTGCGTGTGCCCGGAGCGCCGGATTCGGCGTGGTTCGGGTCGAACAGGTTGCGCCCGATGAGCGACAACTCGAGGCCTTTGCGAATCCGCCAGCCGTAGCGCAGGTCGACCGCCGTGTACGACGGCACCGCCGGTCTCGCCAGCGCGCCGACATGGCGCAGGCTCAGGTCCAGCTCCTGGCCGTCTGCGAGGTCGTGCGAAGAGCGCAGCATCCAGTAGTGGCCCGGGTCGCTCGTGGCCAGGCCGGTCGTGCCGGAGACGTCCCTGCTGCCGGCATCGAGGGCCGTGTCGATACGCTGCACCACGCCGCCGCCGGACAGGCGCCAGGCCTTGGCCGCCTGCCAACTGGCCCAGGCTTCGAGGCCGCGCGTGCGGCCGTCCGCCAGGTTGCGGAAGACCGAGCCGCTGCCGTTCGGATTCGGTTCGAGGGTGCGCAGCCGGTCGTAGCGGCCGTAGAAGGCCGTGGCCGAATACGACAGCGTCGGCGTCGGCTGCGCGCGGTAGCCGAGTTCGAACACGTTCGCCACTTCGGACGCGAAGTCGGGGCCGCCCGCCACGGCATACTGCGGCACGCCATTGACGACGGCCGGGGTGGTCGGCGAATACAGGTCGCGGTCGATCCGCGAGGGCGCGCGCACGGAGCGCGACAGCGAGCTCCACACGAGTGCCGCCGGCCGCGGGGTCCACGCCAGGCGCAAGGTCGGCAGCACTTCGACGCCGGTGTAATTGTTGTCTTCGAACTTCAGGCCGGCGGTCAGGCGCAGCTTGTCGCTTAGCGCCATCTCGTCCTGGGCGAACAGGTTGGCCCAGTGCAGATTCATGGTCCCCGGCAGGAAGCCGAACGCGGCGCCGTTGCGCACGCGGTCGTGGCCCCAGCGATAGCCGCCGCCCCAGACCACGCGGTGCCCCTCGCCCAGGCTGAGCGCATGCTGCAGCTGCAGGTCGAGCGTGTCGAGGTGTTCGACGAAGGCCAGCGGCTGGTCGCGTTCGGTGTGGTCCCAGTACATCTGCGCGGTCGCGGTCGAGCCGCCGGCGAAGCTGCGGTTGAGGCGCCCGAGCAGGTTGGCGCCGCGCACCTGGATGTCCGCCGTGCCCCGCTGGCGCAGGCTGGCGTCGTAGACGTCGCCCTGGACCACGGCGTTGCGGGACACATCGCCGAAGTCGGCGCGGAAGCCGGCCTGCTGGCGATGCCATCCGGTAGGCACCCTGGCGCCGTTCTCGGCGTGCAGGTCGTCATTCGCGGCGTACTTGCCGTACACCCGGTAATGTCCACCGTTGGCAAGCGCGCCGCCGTAGCGCACCGCGCCATTGCGTTCGTCCTTGCCGCCGACGGCGCTCAACAGCGTTCCCTGGGTCGACGCCGCCGACTTGCTGATGATATTGATGACGCCGTTGACGGCATTCGCACCCCATAGCGTGGCGCCCGGACCGCTGATGACCTCGATGCGGTCGACGTCTTCCAGCACCACGTCCTGGACGTCCCAGTACACGCCGGAAAACAGCGGCGAATACACGGTCCGTCCGTCGATCAGGACCAGCAGCTTGTTTTCGAAAGCGCTGCTGAAGCCGCGCGAAGTGACGGCGTAGTTGCGCGCGTCGAGGCGCGCCACCTCCAGGTTCGGCGCCAGGCGCAAGGCTTCCGGCAGCGTGGTGGCGCCGGCCCGGTGGATGTCGGTGCCGGTGATCACGAAGATCGACGAGGCGGCCTCGGACAGCGATTCCGGGCGCCGCGAGACCGAGGTGACCTGGATGTTGGCAAGCTCTTCGAGGCTGAGGTCACCGAGATTGCCGGGTTCGGAGGCGAGCGCCTCCGCATGCGCGTTCGTGGCGATCAGGGCCAGGGCCAGGCAACGGACCAGCGGGAGTAGCTGCGCCTGATGCGAAATGCATCGCAGCGCCGGGCGGTTCGGTCGGGTACTGAGCATGGAAATTGATGGTCACAAATGTTTTTCTTCAGGGACATTGTAACGTACTGGATTTCGGCGACACAAACTTATCTTCGATGCATACGGCAATCCGGCGGATATCCTGATGGAGCGCCCAAGACCTCCCTAATTCGCTCTCCGCGCAAACCAGGCCGCCAGCGCGGAACCGGACAGGTTGTGCCATACGCTGAACATCGCGCTTGGCACGGCTGCCAGCGGGCTGAAATGGGCGGTCGCCAATGCGGCGCCGAGCCCGGAATTCTGCATGCCTGTCTCCAGCGTCACAGCCTTGCGCTTGGTGAGGTCCATGCCGAACATCCTGGCAAACAGGTACCCAAGCGCAAAGCCAAGCAGATTGTGCAGGATGACTGCCACCAGGATCAGCAAGCCATTGGCGAAGAGTTTCGGCCGATTCAATCCGACGATGATCGCAATGATCAGCACGATCGCAATCGTGGAAACGAGCGGCAAGGCTTTCACGCTGGCCGCCGCCTGCCTGCGAAACAGGGTCTTGGCGATGACACCCAGCACGATAGGCAGAATGACGACCTGCACGATGTCGAGGAACAGGGACTCCGTGTTGATGTTCATCCATTTACCGGCAAGCAGAGAGACCAGCGCCGGCGTCGCAAGCGGCGCCACCAGCGTCGACACCGATGCAATCGAGACCCCGAGCGCGACATCGCCCTTGGCCAGGAAGGTCATGACGTTGGATGCGGTTCCGCTCGGGCAGCAGCCGACCAGGATGACGCCGACGGCGATGTCGGGCGGAAGCCGCAGCACGATCGCGAGCAGATAAGCAATGCCCGGCATGATGAGGTAGTGCCCGACGACGCCGATGGCGACATCCCTGGGCCGGCGGAATACTTCCCGAAAATCCGCCGTGGACAGCGTCAAGCCCATGCCGAACATGACGATGCCGAGCAGTGGGGTGATCCAGGATTTATAGCCGATAAAAAGCTGCGGCGCAAAAAAGCCGAGACAAGCAAACAAGAGTACCCAGAATGGAAACGTCTTTCCTACAATAGCACTGGCTTTTTCGACGGCATTCACGCGCTTTCTCTCCCTCGGATAGGCTGCCGATTCGAGAAAACAAAAAGGCCAGCTGAACGCTGGCATTGTCGATGAATCTGGTGGGCGGTGCAAGTTTTTAACTTGATATGATTACAAGATCGGCGCATCTCCGATCACGTCTCCATGGGGTGGACTCATGTGCGCCGCGCCGCCGCCATTGCCGATATTCTTCGGACAAGATCATCGAGACGGCATGCCAAGCCCTGCAAGGCGCCCATGAACAGTTTGCTGGCCTACGACTATGAGACCACCGGGGTGGACCCGGTCCGCGACCGCCCCGTCCAGTTCGCGTGCCTCCGCCTGGACATGGAGCTGAACGTCATCGGCAGGCCGACCACGCTGTATTGCCGGCCTTCGCCCGATCACCTGCCCGATCCGCTGGCCTGCGTGCAAACCGGCATCACGCCCCAGCGCTGCCAGGAGGTCGGATTGCCGGAGCTGCAATTTGTCGAAGCGGTCCATCGCGAGCTCGCCGCCCCGGGGACGATTGCCTTCGGCTACAACTCGATCGCCTTCGACGACGAGATCACGCGTTTCATGTTCTGGCGAAACCTCATGGACCCGTATGCCCGCGAGTGGAAGGACGGCTGCGGCCGCTGGGACTTGCTCGGCCTCGTGCGCGCGACCTACGCGCTGCGTCCGGAAACGCTGGAGTGGCCGCGCGACGAACAGGGCGAGGTATCGCTCGGGCTGGAGCGGATCAGCGCGGCGAATGGCCTGCCGCACGAACCGGCGCACGACGCCTTGTCCGACGTGGTCGCCACGGTCGCGCTGGCGCGCCGCATCCGCGAGCGCCAGCCGCAGCTGTTTGCGCATTGCTTCTCGATGCTGGACAAGAACCTGGCGCTGCAGGAAATGGATGTGGCGTCGAAAGCGCCTTTCATCCACATCGACCGCGGCAGCGCACAGGCGGCAGGCATCCGTATCATGATGCCGCTGGCGCCGCATCCGACCAATCGCAACGAGGTGGTCGCCTGGGACCTGTCGAAAGACCCGCGCCAGTTGCTGGACATCGATGCCGAAACCATGCGCAAGCGGCTCTTCACCAGCTCGGAGGAGCGCCCCGAAGGTTTCGAACCGATGCCGATCCGCTGCATCGCCGCGAACAAATCGCCGGCGGTCTTCAGGAACCTGGGCGTCCTGTCGCGCGAACGGGCCGCCGAACTGGGCATCGACCTGGGCGCGGCGCTGGCCAATATGCCCGTCATGCTGGGCGTACTGGAGACCGTCGACCTGCCGCGGCTGCTGCAGGTGGTGTTTGACCGCGACCCGGCCGAGTGCGATCCCGAGGAAGCGCTCTACGCGGGCTTTCTCGGCAATGCCGACCGGCGCCTGCTGGACCAGCTGCGGAGCATGGACCCGGCCACCCTGGCGACGCTCAAGCCGGGCTTCCTCGATCCCAGGCTCGACGAGCTGTTCCTGCGCTACAAGGCGCGCCATTTTCCGGCCACGCTGTCGCAGCGCGAAGAAGACAAGTGGGAAGAGCACCGCTTCCGCAAGCTGATCGAAGGGATCGCAGGCAGCCGCACGGTAGCGATGGTGCGCGAGGCGGCGGCCCGCTGCCGGCAGTCGCTGGCCGCGTCAAGCGCGCCGGCCGACCCGGCCAAGTTCCAGCTGCTCGACGATGTGCTGGCCTACACGAATGGCGTGGCGGCCGTGATCGATCCTTTCGGGACCGTGCCGCAGCCACCGGAGCCGGCGACGCCGGCCGACCTTGCGGCCCCGGCGCCGCAGCCGGCGCCGGTCCAGCCCGACCTCTTCGGCGGCGCGGACGTCACGCCGGGCAAGCGCCGGGTCAGGCCGCGCCGTCCTTGAGCAGGCGCCCGACCAAGGCTGCCGGGTCGATGCCTTCCTCGAAGTCGAAGCGCTGCCCGCTCGCGCGGTAATCGCCGCCAGCCTTGCCCAGCAGGCGCCGGATGTCGGCGAACCGGCTCAGCGCCTGGATCGGCAGCTTCAGGCTCTGCCCTTCCGGCTCGAGCATGGCCAGCTGCTCGCGCAGCTCCTCGATGCTCCCGGGGGCAGGTGCGGCCGGCATGGCCGGGGTGGCCGGCATCTGGGCCGCCCCGGTAGCGCGCAGCTGCGCCAGTTCCGGATCGGCGGCGTAGACGGACGCGAGCTTCGCGCTCAGTTGCCCGACATCGAAGCGGCCGGCGTAGCGTCCGCCAGCCAGCAGCTGGTAGCGGACGGTGAGACGGCCATCCTCGCCGGCGTCCAGCAGGTAATGGTCGGCCAGGTGCACGCCAAGCAAGGGACGGTGGATGCCGATGCGGTCGATGACGCTCTTCAGCTCGTCGTTGGCCTGCACCCGCGCCGAGAAGCTGCGCGCGAGCACGCGAGGGTCGTGCGGATCGAAGCCTGCAGCCCCGAGCGCATGCATGGCGATACCCTGCCCGATGCGCAAGGTCAGCTCATCGATGCTGTGCACCGGCAGGCCGGTCGCATAGCGTACCGCATCCGCTCCCGCCTTGACCGGCAGCGCGATGGACGCGAACAAGCCGGCGATACCGCTGTCGGACAGGACGGTGCGATAGCGCGGGTCCAGCGCTTCCAGGCTCACGCCGTCGCGCATGCCATCCAGCAGGCAGCGCTCGCGCAGGCCCCGGTACTCGGGATCGGCCTCGAGTTCCGGCGCCGGAAAGCGCAGCGCCCGCTCGATGCGCTGGCCGTCGACATCCCGCACCCGCGCCGCCCGGAATTCCTCGCGGCTCGCGTCCGCCGTCGGCCAGCGCTTGTGATAGGCCGCGAACACCTTGCAGATGCCGATGTAATAGGCCAGGTCATGCGCCACGCCGGGCCGGCCGAGCGGCAGCTCGAGCTGGGAGCTCGAGACCTGGGTCCGATGCGCTTTCGGTTTCATGGTAATCGCACCATACCGAATAATCCGGCGGTCCAACGTTAGCGCGCCAACATACAGGCATGATCAGTCGCGTGCTTCGCTCCCGATCCGGACGAGCGCGCTTGACGCCAGCACGACCACGCCCTCGGCCGCCGGCACGGTCCTGACCAGCGATTGCGCGACAGCCCGCGCATGCACAGGCCGGTAGGCGCCGGGCAGCAGCGGCGCTAGAACCTTGGCGATCGGGATCGCCATCCGTTCGCCGAGGCGCGGCGGCTGTTGCAGGCCATCCCGGTAGTCGAGCAACAGCGAGGGTTGCGCGATCACCAGGGTTTTCCACGCCATCGCCTTGAGAGCATCCTCCAGTTCACCCTTGACGCGGTTGTAGAAGGTGGACGACGCCGCGTTCGCCATCGCCGCGCTGACCAGGCCCAGGCGCCGGACGCCCGCTGCGTGGGCAGCCGTGGCGACCGCCAGGTTCGCATCCAGGTCGACGGCGCGGAAGGCCGCCCGGCTGCCGGCCACCTTGATCGTGGTACCGAGAGCCAGGTAGGCCTCATCGGCGGGCGGCAGCGCGGGCAGGCGGCCCACATCCACGATGTGTACCTGTAGTTTGGGGTGGCTGATCGTCAATGGCCGGCGGCTCAGGGCGTGCACTTCGGCGACCGTCGGGTCGGCCAGCAGCGCCTGGAGGATCTGTCCTCCCACCAGCCCGGTGGCGCCGGCCACCAGGACTTTTCGTTGATCGGCAGGGCTGGGCATATTCGACTTCATCATTGTCTTGGCGCCCTTTTTGTCTCGGCAGTGGCTGCGAAAGCGGTACACCGGCCCCGTGTTCGCCAGCGGACCCTCGACGCGCTCGAGCATGCGTTTTTGCCCTTGGCGGCTGGCATCGTAGACCGTTGCGCATGGCTGACATCCATTCTACATGACAGCTCCATCCGTGCTAAGGTCGCCAGGCAGTCACTGCGGTTCGACAAGCGGGAGTTGTCCACGCGCGCTTGGGGTGGACCGCTCGTCGCCGATCGACGACGGCGAAAGCAGCTGGCTCGGCGACGATGTCTTCCGCATCGCTTGCGCGCTACCGGGCTGGCGGCGCGCGGCCATCCATCAACACGGAGGTGCCGCATGAATCGCATGAACATGGGCGCCCTGGTGGTCCTACTGGGCTTGCTGGCGCCGTGGGCGCCGGCGTCGGCGCAAATCAAGCTGGCCGCACAGGCCGACAAGCTGCGCTACACGGTGACGGACCTCTCACCCGACGACGGAGTAGCGGCCGCCATCGACTTCACCGGCGTGCCGGCGCACGACCTGTACGCGACCGTGAACGCGCGTGCCGGCAGCGCAACGGCCGGATCGGCCCACGACACGCGGTCGGGGAAAGGACCGGATGTGATCCTGCTCGATCCCTGGGCCGGAACCCACCTCGGCGTGGCTTATCTCGGGACCGGCATCGTCGCGGCGATGAGCCTCGTTCCGCTGCCGGGCAAGCTCATCGATAGCCACGTGTCCGCCACGCTGGAACCCTGGAACTTCCGGCTGGCGCCGCACACGCGCGTCACGTTTTCGATGGACATGGCCATCGACCTGAGCTCGCTGGGCGGCGTGATCGACGGCGAGGGCCAGACCCTGCTCAACGCATCCTTTCACGAGGCCAATGGCGGAATCGTCCCGCTCACCGACGGCTTGGTCGCCTTGATTGGCGCCGTTCGCATGCACGAGTACATACCGAACGACACCGAGGTGCGCACCGCGACCATCGAATGGGACAACGACTCCGATGCATGGGTCGATGGACAGCTGAGCTACAGCGCGCGGGTCGACGGCTATCTCGGCAGCGCCGCGCCGGTGCCCGAACCGGCGGAATGGGCGCTGCTGCTGGCGGGGGCGGGCGTCCTATGCGTTCGCGCGCGGCGCAACGGGCACATGAGATAGAGGATGGGTTGCTAACCCGGCAGGGCTGGTGACCGTCTAGGGTTCACCCGGATGAAGCGCACAAAAACAAAAAGGCCAGCGGATCGCTGGCCTTTGTTGCTGCTCTGAATTCCCCAAATGTCGCCCAAGTTGTTTTTTTTCAACTCGCTATGGCGAACTAAGTTTTTGAATCCAAAAGCTAAATTCTGGTGGGCGGTGCAAGTTTCGAACTTGCGACCCCAGCAGTGTGAATGCTGTGCTCTACCCCTGAGCTAACCGCCCTACTTTCTACTACTTTGCTGCGATTGCATCGCTGCAATGACGAGCATTATAGGGGGAGTTTTGCGTTTTGTCACCCCTGCGGAGAATATTTTCTCCAAACACATTCTCCCTTCACCGCTTTATCGAGGGCGGCCAGCACGCCATCATGCTCCGCGAGCTCATCAAGGGCGGCCGGCAGCACGATGATCTCGCCCAGCGGACCGGCTTCCAGCAGCTGGGCGCCGCCGGCGGCTTCGTCGGCCTCCATGTCCATCGACAGCGTGTTCTGGCCGCGGGTCATCGCCAGGTAGACGTCGGCCAGCAGCTCCGAGTCCAGCAGTGCGCCGTGCAGCTTGCGGTGCGCGTTCGAGATGCCGTAGCGGTCGCATAGCGCGTCCAGCGAGTTGCGCTTGCCCGGGTGCAGTTCCTTCGCGTGCACCAGGGTGTCGATCACGTTGCTGCAGTGGGAGACGAAGGGTGGCAGGCCGAGGCGTTCGAATTCGTGGTTCAGGAAGCCCAGGTCGAACGGCGCGTTGTGGATGATGATCTCGGCATCCTTCACGAACTCGCGCAGTTCCTCGACGATCTCGTGGAACTTCGGTTTGTCCCTCAGGAATTCGGTGGTCAGGCCGTGCACCGCCAGCGCCGCCTCGTCCGAGTCGCGCTCGGGATTGATATAGCGGTGGAAGTTATTGCCGGTCAGCTTGCGGTTGAAGATTTCGACGCAGCCGATTTCAATGACGCGGTCGCCCGTGCGGGGATTCAGGCCGGTGGTTTCGGTATCGAGGACGATCTGGCGCATGCGCTCTCAGGTGTGAATTCGTTGAAAATCAAAGGCTTATTGTACCAGCTTCGATGCGCGAAGCCGGACTGGTGCCTCAGCGCTTGACCGAGGCCGCCCCCATGTTCGCCAGCACGTCGGCGCGTTCGTTGCCGGGATGGCCGTTGTGGCCGCGCACCCAGCGCCATTCGACCGCGTGCTGCTGCTGGGCGGCGTCGAGGGCCTTCCACAGGTCTTCGTTCTTGACCGGTTCCTTGGTCGAGGTCTTCCAGCCGCGCGCCTTCCAGCCGTGGATCCATTCCGAAATCCCCTTCTGCACGTACTGGCTGTCGGTATGCAACACCACGTGGCAGGGCCGGTTCAGCACCGTCAGCGCCTCGATCACGGCGCGCAGTTCCATGCGGTTGTTGGTGGTGTTCGGCTCGCCGCCGAAGATTTCCTTCTGGTGGCCGCCATCGGCCACGAGCAGTGCGCCCCAGCCGCCGGTGCCCGGATTTCCCTTGCAGGCCCCGTCGGTATAAATCTCTACTTTGGTCGTCATGCTCTCTTTTACTTGTTTCGTTCGTTACGGTTGGTCGCCGGCACCGCCTGCGGCGCCTTGCCCGGCTTCTTGTTCCATGCCGGTCCGATGATGTTCATCCCCTTGACGCGCTTGATCGCATGCACGATGTACACGGCTCCGAGATACGGCCACCAGCGCTGCCCCGCCCCTTCGACGAAGGCGAAGCGGTTGATCCACTGGGAGGTACGGAATGGCGGCGCGTAGCAGCCGAAGTGACTGCGGGTGGCGCCGAGATTCAACAATTTTAACCAGTCTTTCAGCCGGGGCATAGAGATGAACTCGCCCGCCGTCGGCAGGTAGGTGCTGCTGGTGAGGCGGCCCATGCCCTGGCGCACGCCCCACATGCTGGCCGGATTGAAGCCGCAGATGATCAGCTGACCCTCCGGGATCAGCACGCGCTCGACCTCGCGCAGCACCTGGTGCGGCTCGGCCGCGAACTCGAGCACGTGCGGCAGCACCACCAGGTCGAGGCTCTGCGACGCGAACGGCAGGTCGGCGAAGTCGAGTGCGACGGCGACCTGCTTGCCGCCCGCCGCAATCGCCAGTTCGTCGGCGGTCGAGGTGCGGGTCGCGGCCTGCCACTTGTTCGGCATGCGGTTGGCCGCCAAGGCGTCGATCTGCGGCACCCCGATCTGCACGGCGTTGAAGCCGAAGATATCGGCCGTGAGCTCGTCCAGGCAGGCCTGCTCCCAGGCGCGCACGTAGGCGCCGGCCGGCGATTGCAGCCACAGGTCGAGCGCTATAATGGATTTTTCGGATGCAGCGCTATCCATGCCATCCCTTCTCGAAACGCATCTCACCACGCATTTTCATAGCCTATGACGAATTCGCCGAGCAGCCCCAATGCCCTGACGGTCCTGACCATCCCCGCCTTCAAGGACAATTATCTCTGGCTTATCCATGATGGCGTCCATGCGGCGGCGGTCGACCCGGGCGACGGCCAGCCCATCCTCAATGCCCTGCGGGAGAATGGGTTGACCCTCACCGCCATTCTACTCACCCATCACCACGCTGACCACATCGGTGGTGTGCCTCAATTGCTTTCAGAATATAACGTGCCCGTTTTCGGCCCGAGTAAGGACGCCATCGATGCCGTGACGCACCCACTGGGCGAAGGCGACCGCATACAGGTGCCGGGCCTGGCGCTGGAGCTGACCGTACTGGACGTACCGGGCCACACCCGCGGCCACATCGCCTACGTGCGCGACGACGCGGACAACCCGACCGGCCCGCACTGGCTGTTCTGCGGCGACACCCTGTTCGGCGCTGGCTGCGGCCGCCTGTTCGAGGGTACACCGGAGCAGATGGCGTCCTCGCTCGCCAAGCTGGCCGCCCTGCCCGACGATACCCTGGTCTATTGCGCCCACGAGTACACCCTGTCCAACCTGCGCTTCGCCCAGGCGGTCGAACCGGACAACCAGGCGCTGCAGATGCGGCTCGAGGCCGACAGCAAGCTGCGCGGCACCCACCTGCCGACCATCCCGTCGAACATCGCCATCGAAAAGGCCACGAATCCCTTCCTGCGCACGACAGAGCCGGGCATCACCGCCAGCCTGGTCGCGGCCGGGAGGCTGCGGCCGGGCGCCACGCCGGTTGAGGTGTTCGCCGCGCTGCGCGAGTGGAAGAACGTGTTCTGATGGCTGCCGGCGCCGCGCCCCGGCAGGTCGACTTCTACTTCGACCCGGTCAGCCCCTACGTTTGGCTGGCGGCGCGCGCGCTGGACCGGCTCGAGCAAGCCGGGGGCCGGGTGCCGGTGCGCGTCCCGCTGCAAGTCCATGTCGTGCCGGTGCTGTTCGCCGGCCTGCTGAAGGCGCACGGCAACCTGGGGCCGGCCGAGGTGCCGGCCAAGCGTACTTACCTGTTCCGCGACATGATGCGCGAGGCGGCGCGGCGCGGCCTTCCCTTCGCCGGCCCGCCCGGCCATCCCTTCAATCCGCTGACGGCCCTGCGCATGTGCACGGCGCTCGACGGCGATGCCGAGCGGCGCGCGCTGGCGCTGGCGCTGATCGCGGCATGCTGGGAACGCGGGGAAGATATTTCGGACGCAGCCGTACTGGCGCGCCTGGCCGATGCGGCCGGGTTCGATGGAAAAGGCTTGTTGGAGCGCGCCGCCACGCCGGCCGTGAAGCAGGCGGTGGTGGCGGCCACGGATGCGGCGATCGCCGAAGGCGTCTTCGGCGTGCCGACGTTCCGGCTGGACGGCGAGCTGTTCTGGGGCGGCGACCGCATCGAGGCGCTGCTGTGGCGGCTCGATGGCGGTGCGATCGACGAAGAACAGCTGCGGGGATTTCTGGCGCGGCCGCCGCTCGCGCAGCGGCCGCGTTGAGCCGGATTAAATTTCTTCGTACAGCGGCAGGGTCAGGAACTCCGCAAACTCATCCGAGAGCGACATCTGCTCGAAGATCTCGGCCGCGCGTGCGTAGGTCGGGCTGTCGCCGTTCGGCGCCACCTGTTTCACCTTGGCCAGCTCTTCCGGGATCATCGCGCGCACCATCTCGGCGGTAACCTTGCGGCCATCGTCGAGCACACCCTTCGGTGTGCGGATCCACTGCCAGACCTGGGCCCGGCTGATCTCGGCGGTCGCGGCGTCTTCCATCAGGTTGTGGATCGGCACGCAGCCGTTGCCGGCCAGCCAGGCGCCCAGGTAGTGGATGCCGACGTTGATGTTGTAGCGCAGGCCGGCCTCGGTGATCGGGGCTTCCGGGCGGAAGTCGAGCAGATCCTTGGCCGTCACTTCGACGTCCGGACGCTGCTTGTCGATCTGGTTCGGACGGTCGCCCAGCACCTTCTTGAATTCCGCCATCGAAGCCTCGACCAGGCCCGGGTGGGCAACCCAGCCGCCGTCGTAGCCGTCGGTGGCGTCGCGCGACTTGTCGCCGATCACGCCAGCCATTGCGACGGCGTTCTTCTCCGGATCGTTCTTGATCGGGATCAGGGCCGACATGCCGCCGATCGCCGGCGCACCGCGCTTGTGGCAGGTCTTCAGCAGGAGCAGCGCATAGGCACGCATGAAAGGCGCCGTCATCGTGACTTTCGGACGGTCGGCCAGGCAGAAGTTCTTGTCCAGCTTGAACTTCTTGATACACGAGAAGATGTAGTCCCAGCGGCCCGCGTTCAGGCCGGCGCTGTGCTCGCGCAGTTCGTACAGGATCTCGTCCATTTCGAAAGCGGCGACGATGGTTTCGATCAGCACGGTGGCCTTGATCGTGCCCTGCGGCAGGCCCAGCTCGTCCTGGGTCATCTTGAAGATGTCGTTCCACAGGCGGGCTTCGAGGTGCGATTCCATCTTCGGCAGGTAGAAGTACGGGCCGGCGCCGCGTGCCAGCTGCTCCTTGGCGTTATGGAACATGAACAGCGCGAAATCGAAGATGCCGCCGGAAATGCGCTTGCCGTCCACCAGCACGTGCTTCTCGTCCAGGTGCCACCCACGCGGGCGCACCACCAGGGTCGCGACCTTGTCGTTCAGCTTGTACTGCTTGCCGTTCTGTTCCAGCGAAATGGTGCGGCGCACGGCATCGCGCATGTTCAGCTGGCCGGTGATCTGGTTATCCCAGTTCGGGGTGTTTGAATCCTCGAAGTCGGTCATGTAGCTGTCCGCGCCCGAATTCAGGGCGTTGATGACCATCTTGCGTTCGACCGGGCCGGTGATTTCCACGCGGCGGCATTCCAATGCCTTCGGGATCGGGGCGATCTTCCAGTCGCCGTTGCGGATGTCCGCGGTTTCGGGCAGGAAGTCCGGGCGTTCGCCGGCATCCAGGCGTTTCGCACGCTCGACGCGGGCGGCCAGCAGCTCCTGGCGGCGCGGCTCGAATGCGCGGCTGAGCTTGGCGACGAGGGCAAGAGCCTCGGGAGTCAGGATCTGTTCGTAGCCGGGCTTGATGTCGGCGCGGATCTCCATTCCGGACGGGGTGGCGATGGTCATGGCATGCTCCTCTTAGTATATAAATCTTATGCAACGCGGCTTGGCGTTTGCTATCTGGTCAAGTATATTCACTTCCGCAGTAATAAACGAGACAAAAAATACATTCATCTGTGCGTTTTTATCACAAATGATAGTCACAGATGAGGAGTCAGCCAAGCAGCCATGGACCATTTCCGTCAAATTTCCACCTTCGTCGAAGTCGTCGCCCGCGGCAGCCTGTCGGCTGCGGCACGCGCCGAGGGCATCGCGCCCGCCATGATCGGGCGCCGCCTCGATGCCCTGGAGAGCCGCCTCGGCGTCAAGCTGCTGCAACGAACCACACGAAAGCTGGCCCTCACCGACGAGGGCGCCGCCTTCCTCGAGGATTGCCAGCGTATCCTGGCGGAACTCGAAGAAGCGGAGTCGGCGGTGTCGGAGCGCAGCGCGCGCGCCACCGGCCACCTGCTGGTGTCGGCCCCGGCCGGCTTCGGCCGCCAGCACGTGGCGCCGCTGGTGCCCTCCTTCGTGCTGGAACATCGCGACGTCACCGTCAACCTGAACCTGAACGACCGGGTGGTCGACGTGATCGGCGAAGGCGTCGACGTCGCGATCCGCATCGCCGCCTTGTCCGATTCGAGCCTGGTCGGGGTCAAGCTGGCCGACAACCACCGCGTCGTGGTGGCGGCCCCAAGCTACCTGAAGCGCCACGGCACGCCGCATACCCTCGACGAGCTGGCGCGTCACAACTGCCTGGCGATCAGCAGCGAAGGCAGCCAGCGCGGCTGGGCTTTCCAGGAGAACGGACGGGTCGTGACGCTGAAGGTGGGCGGCAATATGGTCTGCAACGACGGTGCCGTCCTGCACGAGTGGGCGCTGGCGGGACGCGGCCTGGCCTGGCGCTCGATGTGGGAAGTGGGACCGGAAATCGCGGCGGGCCGGCTGGTGCCCGTGCTGGAGCAGTATGCGGCGCCCGGCAACGATATCCATGCGGTATTCGCGCAGCGCCGTCACCTGCCACTGCGGATCCGCGCTTTCGTCGATTTCCTGCGGCACACTTACTCCCAGCCAGATTATTGGCGGAACAGCACAGGAAGCTGAAAAAAATTCGCCGGAACTGATGAGTTGCAAATGGATGGGCAAAAAAAATCCCCGGACATGCCGAGGATTTTTTGCTGAAATTCAGCGCCTATCTAGGGCTGGAAGCCCATGAAGATATTACAGCGGCTGAATGTTCGAAGCTTGCTTGCCCTTCGGACCCGAGGTCACGTCGAACGAAACACGCTGATTCTCTTGCAGCGACTTGAAGCCTTGGGATTGGATCGCCGAGAAGTGAGCGAACAGATCTTCGCCGCCCTCATCCGGGGTGATGAAGCCGAAACCCTTGGAGTCATTGAACCATTTTACGATGCCAGTTGCCATTACTATTTCCTATTTCAGTTGAAGTGGACTTTCGTCCGTTTACGATCGTTTGAAGAAGCAAGAAACAAATGACAGACTAACTGCACTGCTACCTCGAATCCAACGATCCCTAATTATACCGAATAAACCAAAAAATACACGGTTTTCGCGAAATAAAAACACAAAACCCGTAATAATTCCAAACATCAACTTTTACGGGCCTTATTCGCGTCGGCAGTACGCAAAATATAGGTCATCGACATCTAGCAAGTTTGTTCTAAATCAAACGACTCCCGGACAGTCTTTTTGTCCGGAATCTACTTGACGGATTCTTCAGTAGGATAGGCAAGCTTCGGATCGTGCAGGGCCCAGGCCACGAAACCATCCAGCTCGGCCAGCCAGGCATCCCATTCCCCGGGAGCGACGGCGTCGAAGGTCATCAGGACCCGCAGGCGCTGTTCGATGTTGCGCGCCTGTTGGCCGAGGATGCGAAAACCGAAGGTGGCGGCCGATCCTGCCAGCGTGTGCAGGACGGCGTGCAATTCGCGGATCAGTTCGGTCTGCGGCTGCTTCGTATCGAAAGCGTTGCGCGCTGCCGACACCCGTCCGAGCGTCTGCGGCAAGGCTACCGCGAACTTGTCGTTGAATTCAGCCAGGCGTTCGAAGAATTCCGCATCGACCGCGCCGTTCATTTTCTGTTCGTTGCCCGCCTGCATACGATTATTTGGTGCCGAAGATGCGGTCGCCGGCATCGCCCAGACCCGGGATGATGTAGGCGTGCTCGTTCAGGTGGCTGTCCAGCGAGGCGACGTACAGCTTGACGTTCGGGTGCGCCTTGTGGAACACCTCCACGCCTTCCGGCGCCGCCACCAGGGCCAGGAAGATGATCTGGTCGTCCGGCACGCCGCGCTTCTTCAGCACGTCGACGGCGTAGACCGCCGAGTTGCCGGTCGCCACCATCGGGTCGCACAGGATGAAGGTGCGCTCGTTGGTGTCCGGCAGGCGCACCAGGTATTCGACCGGCTGGTGGGTTGCCGGATCGCGGAACACGCCGATGTGGCCGACCCGGGCCGACGGCACCAGTTCGAGCAGGCCGTCGCTCATGCCGACGCCGGCGCGCAGGATCGGGACGATGGCCAGCTTCTTGCCGGCGATGACCGGGGCGTCGATCGTCATCAGCGGGGTTTCGATCTCGCGGGTCGTCAGCGGCAGGTCGCGCGTGATTTCGTAACCCATCAGCAAGGTGATCTCCCTGAGCAGCTCGCGGAAGGTCCGCGTCGAGGTGCCGCGGTCGCGCATGTGCGACAGCTTGTGCTGGATCAGGGGATGGTTCAGGATGAACAGGCTGGGGAAACGCGGATCTTGTTTCATTGTCGGAACTCTATATAAATGCGGCCAGCCGTAGCTGAAAGAGCAGCATTATCCCAGCCGCAGGATTATTTGTCCCTACCTTGTTGAAGAAATTTCCAGGGCGCGCGCCAGGATCGCGGCGGCGTCGACCCCGTCCGGCAGCCGGCCGAATGCGCCGCCGACCTCGACGGCAATGCGCGACGCCACGAAGGCGTCGGACACGACACCCGGCGCATGCCGCAGCAGCAATCCGGCCTGGACCCCGACCACCAGCCGCTCGGCCAGGCGCCGCGCGCCGAATTCGGAAGTGGCCGCCGAACCTGCCCCTGCGCCGAGCTCGTCCAGCAGCTGCGCGCACCAGGCGTCGAAGCGGGCATCGATCCCGGCCGCCAGGCCCAGCTCCTGCGCCAGCGCGGCGCGTGCCTCGGGCGCCTTGCCGAAGGCGCGCAGCACGTCCAGGCACATCACGTTGCCGGAACCTTCCCAGATCGAGTTGACAGGAAACTCGCGGTACAGGCGCGCCAGCGGGCTGTCCTCGACATAGCCGTTGCCCCCCATGACTTCCATCGCCTCGCCGCCGAAAGCCGGTCCGCGCTTGCACAGCCAGTACTTGCCGGCCGGGGTCAGGATGCGACCCAGCAGCACCTGCACGGGATCGTCCTGCTCGTCGTAACAGCGCGCAAGCCGCAGCGCGAATGCGGTCGCGGCTTCCGATTCCAATGCCAGGTCGGCCAGCACGTTCTGCATCAGCGGCTGCTCGGCCAGCGGGCGGCCGAAGGCGCTGCGCCCGCGCGCATGGTGCAGCGCGTGGCACAGGGCGGCGCGCATGATGCCGGCGGTCCCGATCACGCAGTCGAGCCGGGTATGGCTGCCCATTTCGAGGATGGTCGGGATGCCGCGCCCCTCCTTCCCGATCAGCCAGCCGACGGCGTCGCAGAACTCGACCTCGGACGAGGCGTTCGAGCGGTTGCCCAGCTTGTTCTTCAGGCGCTGCACGCGGATCGCGTTGCGGCTGCCGTCCGGCAGGAACCTGGGTACGAAGAAGCAGCTGAGGCCTGCACTGCCCTCGGTATCGGTCTGGGCCAGCACCAGGTGGGCGTCGCACTGCGGCGCCGAGAAAAACCATTTGTGCCCCACGATCACGAATGCGCCCTCGCCTTCCTCGCCGAAGCGCGCCTTGGCCTGCGCCGGATCGAGCGGCGCGGCGTGCGTGGTATTGGCGCGCACGTCGGTGCCGCCCTGCTTTTCCGTCATGCCCATGCCGACCAGGGCGCCGCGCTTTTCCGAGACCGGCAGCGAACGCGGGTCGTAATCGCGCGACAGGATCTTCGGCAGCCAGCGCGCGGCGAGCGCGGGGTTCTGGCGCAGCGCCGGCACCGAGGCATAGGTCATCGTGACCGGGCATTGGGAGCCGTTCTCGACCTGGCCGAACATCAGGTAGGCGGCGGCGCGCGCAACCTGGGCGCCGGGCCGCCGCCGGCCCTCGCCCCCCTCCCACGGCAGCGAGTGCGCGCCGTTTTCGATCAAGAGGGTCATCAGGCGATGCCAGGCTGGATGGAACTCGACCTCGTCGATGCGGCGGCCCGCGCGGTCGAAGTTGACCAGGCGCGGCGTGAACTCGTTGGCCAGGCGCGCCAGGTCCAGCACTTCGCTGGTCCCGAGCTGCGCGCCGAGCGCATCCAGCATCCCGGCGGCCCAGCCGGCGCCTTCGCGCTCCAGCCCCGCGCGCAGCGCGGGATCGCAGCGGAACAGGTTGACGTCGCCGAACGGCGCCGCCTGGTTGAATACCTCGTGCGTATCGAATCGGTTCATGCCCGCGTCTCCTGGTTGGCGGTCGAGTGTTGCACTTAAGCGTCGCCCAATGGAAGGAAATGTTTCCTATTTGCACTATATCGGCGACAATGCCTCGGCTCGGCGGCCGCATTGGGTTATCGACAAGGCAACAAGGCTAGCTTAAAGCCTTATGCCGGGCAAGCACGGCCTGTTTTAAAGGAGAGCTGCGGGGCGTCAAGGGGCGACTAAACACGGGGCTGGCTTGTGTTTTTTAATGCTTCAAAGAATCTTTCGGTGATACATTGCCCGATGATTTGGTACACTCGTACGGTTCCATCGGAATCCCTGGTTCCGGCCAAGATAAGAAAGCAACTATTTTAATAATGCGCCCCGGTTCACCAGCAGCAGCGAACGAGGATCCGCGCCATGCGACGCCGGGCCACGCACTGGATGCGCTCATGGAAGCGGTCGGCGACATCGCGTTCCGGATCGACCCGTCCGGCCTGATCCGCCACGTCAGCCAGCGCACCCTGCGCCTGCTGCCCAGCCCGGGCGAACTGCGCGGCACCCCCCTGCCGGCCCTTGCCCTCGACATCGACCAGCCCGCGCTGCGCAACGCCATCGTCGACGCCACCGCGCGCGCCGAGCCGGTGCTGATCGAAGCCAGGTTCCGCGCCGCCGACAAGGATACCTGGTTCGAGCTGCGCGTCAGCCTCCTCGACGGTGGCCCGGAGCTGCTGGCGATCGGGCGCGACATGTCGGCCCAGCGCGCCACCGAGCAGCGCCTGCGCCACATGGCGACCCACGACGCCCTCACCGAGCTGCCGAACCGCCTGCTGCTGTCCGACCGCATCCGCATGGTGATCGCCAACGCGCGCCGTTCCGGCCAGGGCTTTTCGGTGGCGACCATCGGCCTGGACGGCTTCAAGAAGGTCAACGACGGCCTCGGCCACCCGGTCGGCGACGCCGTACTGCGCATGGCCGCGGGCCGGCTGCGCAAGACCCTGCGCGACAGCGACACCCTGGCCCGCGTCGGCGGCGACGAATTCGTCGCGGTCCTGCCGGGCACCTTCAACGAAGACCAGGTCAAGCTTGTCACCGGACGCCTGCTGGCCGCCCTGCAGTCACCGTTCGAGATCGACACCCACACCGTCTACCTGGGCGCCTCGATCGGGGTCGCGGTCTATCCCGAGCATGCCGAGGACGAGGTGCGCCTGGTGGCGCTGGCCGACAGCGCGATGGGCCGCGCCAAGGAAACCGGCGGCGCCCGCGCAATGGTCTACAGCACCCGCAAGCCGGGTGCCGCCGCCGGCCCGGCGCAGCACGATATCTCGCTCGAGGCGGCGATGTTCCAGGCGGTGCGCGAAGGCGAGTTCATGCTGTACTACCAGCCGATCGTGAGCAGCCGCACGCGCCGCATCGAAGGCTTCGAGACCCTGATGCGCTGGAAGCACCCTACCCTCGGCATGGTGCCGCCGGTGCGCTTCATCCCGATCGCCGAGACGAACGGCCTGATCAACATGCTGGGCGCCTGGGCGCTGAAGTCGGCGCTGGTGCAGCTGCGCCAGTTCGAGGACGTGGCCCGGCGCGACCTCTACATCTCGGTCAACATCAGCCCGCGCCAGTTCCGCAACGACCGTTTCCTGTCGGTGCTGGACGATGCCCTGGCCTTCTCCGGCACCCCCGGCGACAAGCTGGTGCTCGAGATCACCGAGGGCACCCTGATGGTCGATCCGGCGCACGCCGAAAGCATCCTCGGCAAGATGGCCGAGCGCCGCGCCCGCATCGCCATCGACGATTTCGGCACCGGCTATTCCTCGCTGGCCTACCTGAAGCGTTTCCCGATTTCCGTACTGAAGATCGACCGCGCCTTCATCAAGGACCTGCCCGGCTCCGCCAAGGATGCGGCGATCTGCAACGCCGTGCTCGACCTGGCCAAGCACCTCGACCTGTCGGTGGTGGCGGAAGGCGTCGAGACCGAAGAACAACTCACCTACGTGGAATCGCGCGGCTGCGACTACGTGCAGGGCTACCTGACCGGCAAGCCGATGTCGGCGCACGTGGCGCTGGCCGCGCTGAAGGAAGACTTGTACACCGAGCTGCTGCCGGACGACCTGCGGGCGGGCAAATCATGAACCAGACACTTCACACCGAGCGCTCGCCGAAAGCCGACGCCACCCTTGCCCTGTTGTGGGAACGGATCCGCAGGCGCGGCGACATGCCCGGCTTCACACGCGCCATCAACGCCATCCTGGCCTCGATGCGCGGCGAGGACGAGCGCGACTTCTCGATGACCCAGACCGTGCTGTCCGACCCCGTGCTGACCCAGAAGGTCCTGCGGCTGGCGAACAGCGGCATGTACTCGGCCTTCGGCCAGCGCATCAACACCGTGTCGAAGGCCGTGCTGGTGCTGGGCACCGAGGCGATCGGGCACCTGGCCTTGGGCCTGAAGCTGATCGAGGAACTGAGCAAGTCCACGCCGGACTCGCTGCAGGCCCACATCGAGATGGAAAAGGCGGTGCTGGCAGGGATGGTGGCCCAGCAGGTCGCGTCCAAGGCCGACATCCGCGATCCCGAGGAAGCGGTGGTCTGCTCGATCCTGCATTCGCTGGGCCGGATGATGGTGACCTTCTACCTGCCGGAGCGCTGGGCGCTGCTGCAACCGGCCGCCGCCGAACACTGCGAGGACGCCGCCGCGCTCGACCAGCTCGGCCTGACCCTCGAGCAGGTGGGGCGCGCCACCGCCGAGCACTGGGGCCTGCCGCGCAACCTGATCGCCGGCATGCGCCGGGTCGAACCGGGCGAACGCGGCGAGGCCTTCGGCCACGACGACTGGCTGGCGGCGCTGGGCACCATGTCCTCGCAGTGCGCCGAATCGCTGTGGCATGGCGACGAGAATGCGGCCGAGCAGGTCGCGCAGCTGGCCTCCAGCTTCGCGCCGCTGCTGGGCATCGAGGCGGACCACATCGTCGGCGCCATCGAGCAGGCCAGGGTCGAAGCGGCCGCCGACCTGTCGATCGCGCCGCTGGCGAATCCACCCGAGAAGCGGGCGCGCGCCGCCGCCGCGACCCGCATGCGCGACGCCGGCAACAAGATCCTGATCGGCGGCGTGGCCGAGATGCGCGACGCCGTCGCCGGCGCCACTCCGGGCCAGATGATGTCGATGGCGATCGAGACCGCCTACCACGGGCTGTCGTTCACGCGCGCTTTCGGCTTCCTGCGCAGCCGCCGCGACGGCAAGTACAGCGCCAAGATCGGCCTGGGTGACGGCGCCAAGAACCTGCAGCCGAACCTGGTGTTCGACGACGCCTACGAACCGAACGTGTTCTTCGCCGCCCTCGGCAGCGACCGCGTGATCTTCATCGAGAACGCGCGCGACCCGAAATTCGCCAGCAAGCTGCCGGGCTGGTGGAAAGGCACGCTCGGCTCGGCGCGCTGCTTCGTGATCATCCCGCTGTGCACGCACGGCGAGCCGGTCGGCTTCATCTACGGCGACTGGGACGACCGCTTCCCGTCGGTGTACCTGAGCCAGACCGAGTTCTCGCTGCTGAACGACATGCGCGCGCTGGTGGTGCGCTCGGTCGAGCGCAGGCAGCAGCTGGAAGCGGTGGCGGCGCGCGCATGACCGTCGCCCCCGCGCAGGCGGGGGACCAAGCCTCTTAGATCCGCGGCGTCCTCACCCGCACATCCCCGCACTGTGCCCGATGCATCAGTGCATGGTCGATCAGCACCAGCGCCAGCATGGCTTCGGCGATCGGCGTGGCGCGGATGCCGACGCAGGGGTCGTGGCGGCCGAAGGTTTCGACGGTGGCGGGATTGCCGTCCTTGTCGATCGAACGGCGCGGGATGCGGATCGACGAGGTCGGCTTGATCGCGATCGACACCGTGATGTCCTGGCCGGTCGAGATCCCGCCCAGCACGCCGCCGGCGTTGTTGCCGACGAAGCCTTGCGGGGTCAGCTCGTCGCCATGCTCGGAGCCCTTCTGGGCGACGGAATCGAAGCCGGCGCCGATCTCCACGCCCTTCACCGCATTAATCCCCATCATGGCGTAGGCAATGTCGGCGTCGAGCTTGTCGTAGATCGGCTGGCCCAGGCCTACCGGCACGTTCTTCGCCACCACGTCGATGCGCGCGCCGATCGAGTCGCCGGCGCGGCGCAGCTCGTCCATCGCGGTTTCCATGCGGGCGATCAGGTCGGCGTCGGAAGTCGCGGCGAAGAAGGGATTCGCATGCACGTGCTCCCACGACTGGAAGGGCACCGGAATGTCGCCGAGCTGGGACATGCAACCCATGAATTCGGTGCCGTAATGCGCGCGCAGCCATTTCTTGGCGATCGCGCCGGCGCCGACCACCGGGGCGGTCAGGCGTGCCGAGGAACGGCCGCCGCCGCGCGGGTCGCGCACGCCGTACTTGTGCCAGTAGGTGTAGTCGGCGTGGCCGGGACGGAAGGTATCGGCGATGTTGCCGTAATCCTTGCTGCGCTGGTCTTCGTTCGGGATCAGCAGCGCGATCGGGGTGCCGGTGGTGACGCCTTCGTAAACACCGGACAGGATCTGCACACGGTCGGCTTCCTGGCGCTGGGTCACGTGGCGCGAGGTGCCGGGCTTGCGGCGGTCCAGCTCAGGCTGGATATCAGCCTCGGACAAGGCCAGCCCTGGCGGGCAGCCATCGATGACGCAGCCGATGGCCGGGCCATGGGATTCGCCGAAAGTGGTGACGGAAAACAGCTTGCCAAATGTATTGCCGGACATGGATGCGTGCAAGTCGAGTAAACGGAATAGACGATTCTACCAGCAGGCGCGCGCCTTCGGTGGGCAGCGGCCCCGGAACAACGCATTCAATGTTGCCATAAAGAATTTTTTTCCTGTCCAATCGGCAACTCAGATATACTGGGTTTTATTCATCCGAGCAAACTGGAGACACAGCAATGCCCGCACCGACGACGCCCACGGGCCCCGCGCAGGACGACGAACTGGTCTTCGTCGACGAGGCGCCGGCAGCCCCCGGCGGCGCGGATGAAGGTGCCGGCCAGCGCGGCGGCGCATGGCGGGTATTGATCGTCGACGACGACGCCGACGTCCATTCGACGACCACGTTTGCGCTCGGCAGCCTCGAAGTGCACGGCCGCAGTCTCGAGTTCCTGCACGCCCACTCGGCCGCCCAGGCCAGGGCCCTGCTGGACCGCGAAGGCGACATCGCGGTGGTCCTGCTCGACGTCGTGATGGAGGAAGCGGACGCCGGCCTGCACCTGGTGCGGCACATCCGCGAGACCCTGCGGCTGCACGACCTGCGCATCATCCTGCGCACCGGCCAGCCCGGCTACGCGCCCGAGGTGGATGCCATCCGCGGCTACGACATCAACGACTACCGCACCAAGTCCGAACTCACGCGCACCAAGCTGTACACCACGGTGGCCTCGGCGATCCGCGCCTACGAACAGATCCGCGCGCTGGAAGCCAGCCGCCGGGGCCTGGCCGAGGTGGTGCGTGCCAACACCGAGCTGATGGCACTGCGCTCGATATCCGGGATGGCCGACGGCATCCTGCGCGAAGCGGCCCGCCTGATCGGCCAGCCGGCGTCCGGCCTGATGTGCTCCTGCCTGGGCGGCATGCAGGCCGTGGCCTGGCAGGTGCTGGCCGCCGGCGGCGCCTGCGCGGCGCTGGCGCCGACCGGCATGCTGGCCTCGACCGGCGACGGCGCCGCCGCCGCGATCCGGCAGACGCTATCGGAAAGGCGCCACCTGTTCGGCGAGCGCCACCTGACCCTGTACTTCGGCGGCAAGGCCCATTGCGACTTCGCCGCCTGGATCGAACTCGAGCGGCCACTCGACCCGCTGCGCCGCGGCCTGCTCGAACTGTTCGCCTCGAACATCGCGGTCGGCCTCGACAACGTCGCCCTGCTGACCGACCTGCAGCGCGCCGCCTTCTACGACCCGCTGACCGGCCTGCCGAACCGCACCCGCCTGGTCGAGCTGATCGACGCCGGCCTGGCCCAGGGCGACGCCCGCCTCGACGAGGTGCTGTGCCTGGTCGACCTCGACCACTTCGCCGAAATCAACGATGCCCTCGGCCACCAGTTCGGCGACACCCTGCTGGTCGCGGTCGCGCAGCGCCTGCGCGCCCTGCTCCATCCGCGCCTGCAGCTGGCGCGCATCGGCAGCGACATCTTCTGCGTGCTGGGCGAGACCGCCGAGGTCGATCCGGAAGCGATCCGCGCGCTGTTCGCGGCGCCGTTCTCGATCGAGGGCCAGGACCTGCAGGTCTCCAGCACCCTCGGCCTGGTGCGCCTGCTCGAACACGACGGCAGCGGCGCCGACGCCCTGAAGGACGCCGACATCGCCCTCAAGCGCGCCAAGAGCCGGCAGCGCGGCGGCCACTTCTATTTTTCGCGCGGGATGGGCGTCGAGATCCGCGAACGGGTGCGCCTGATGCACGCGCTGCGCAGCGGCTTCGCGCGCGGCGAACTGTTCCTGGCCTACCAGCCGCAGGTCGAACTGGGCGCGCATCGCCCGTTCGGCGCCGAAGCGCTGCTGCGCTGGCGCACCGAGGACGGGCGCCTGGTCCCCCCGGACCGCTTTATCCCGATCGCGGAATATTCGGGCCTGATCATCGAGATCGGCGAATGGGTGCTGCGCCAGGCCTGCGCGGAACTGATGCGCCTGCGCGCCGCCGGCTACCTGGAGTTCACGATGTCGGTCAACGTCTCGCAGGTGCAGTTCCGCCATCCGGGCTTCCTCGACATGCTGCGCCGCGCCCTGGCGGACACCGGCGCACCGCCGGAGCGGGTCGAACTGGAGATCACGGAATCGATGGCGATGGAAGAGCCGGACCTGCTGATCGAGCGCCTGGCGGCGATCAAGCGCACCGGCGTCTCGATCGCGATCGACGACTTCGGCACCGGCTTCTCGTCGCTGTCCTACCTGCAGCGCCTGCAGGTCGACCGCCTGAAGATCGACCGCGCCTTCGTCACCGAGATCACGGGCTCGGCGCGCGGCAGCAGCATTGCCGAGATGGTGATCGAGCTGGGACGCAGCCTGGGCCTGTCGATCGTCGCCGAAGGCGTGGAAGACGAGCGCCAGGCGCAGATCCTGCAGGCGCTCGGCTGCCCGCTGGCGCAGGGCTTCCTGTTCTCGCGGCCGCTGGCGCCGGAAGCTTTGCTGGCGTGGCTGGGGGCGGACGCTCTCACCCGCGCCGCCTGAACCGCCGTTGCCGCGCAGTTACACAGGGTGGGCGCGGCCGGCGTAGGCACCAGGCGCCCACGCGGAAGCCTCAGTCCTCGGCGGCTTGCTCAGCCGGCCAGTCCCGGATATACGCCTTCAGCATGCGGTTCTCGAAACTCTGCGCTTCCAGCACCGCCTTGGCCACGTCGTAGAACGAGATCACGCCCAGCAGGGTGCGGGCGTTCATCACCGGCAGGTAGCGCGCATGCTTTTCCAGCATGATGCGGCGCACCTCGTTGACTTCGGTGTCCGGGGTGACCGTGATCGGGCTGTCGTCCATGTGCTTGCGCACGTTGCCGGCGGCGGCCACGCTGCCGTAGGTATTCACGGCCTGGATCACTTCGCGGAAGGTCAGCATGCCGACCAAGTCGCCGTATTCCATCACCACCAGCGAACCGATATCGCGCTCCGCCATCGTCGCGGCCGCGTCGCCCAGCGGCGTGTCCGGAGACACCGTGTAGAGGATATCGCCCTTCACCTGCAGGATTTCAGATACTTTCATAGTGGTCACCATGTCGTGGGTACGTGGTACGGGAGCGCTGGGAACGAGAGAACTGGACACTGGATTTGGAGGTTCTGAGACCTTGTTTAACACATAATGCCGACTCTAGCCTATGCCTCTCAAAAAAGCCAGACTTGCGCGCCAACAAACTGCTGTCGTTACGCCCTTGCCTGATGGTAGGATCCCACTTGTCTACACAACCACGATGGATGAAGCGATCATGAACGGACCCAGGTATCCCGGCTTCGACACCCTCTCCCTGCACGCCGGCGCCAGCCCCGACCCGGCCACCGGCGCGCGCGCCACGCCGGTGTATTTCACGTCCTCGTTCGCGTTCCGCGATACCGACCACGCGGCCTCGCTGTTCAACATGGAGCGCGCCGGCCACGTCGATTCGCGCATCTCGAACCCCACCAATGCCGTGCTCGAGGAGCGCATCGCCGCGCTCGAAGGCGGCGTGGGCGGCATCGCCACCGCCAGCGGCCAGGCCGCGCTGCACCTGGGCCTGGCGACCATCGCCGGCGCCGGCAGCCACATCGTCGCCTCGCGCGCCCTGTACGGCGGCTCGCACACGCTGCTGGCCCATACCCTGAAGCGCTTCGGGATCGAGACCAGCTTCGTCGATCCGCGCGACCCCGACGCCTGGCGCGCCGCGATCCGGCCCGAAACCAAAGTCCTGTTTGCCGAGACCGTCGGCAATCCGGGCCTGGACCTGCTCGACATCCCGCGCGTGGCCGAACTCGCCCACGAGCACGACCTGCCGCTAATGGTCGACTCCACGCTCACCACGCCGTGGCTGGTGAAGCCCTTCGATCATGGGGCCGACCTGGTGTTCCACTCGGCCACCAAATTCCTGTGCGGGCACGGTACCGCAATCGGCGGACTGCTGGTCGACGGCGGCGGCTTCGACTGGGAGCGCGCCCACGCCCGTAGCGGCCGCTTCGCCGAGCTGTGCGAACCCGACGACGGCTTCCACGGCATGGTGTTCGCCGAAGAATCCACCGTCGGCGCCTTCGCCCTGCGCGCGCGCCACGAGGGCCTGCGCGACTTCGGCGCGGCGATGAGCCCGCACAACGCCTTCGCCATCCTGCAGGGCATCGAAACCCTGGGCCTGCGCATGGAACGCCACGTGGCGAACGCGCGCAAGCTGGTCGAGTTCCTGGGGCGCCACCCCGCGGTGGAGTCGGTGCTGTGGCCGGAACTGGAATCCCACCCCGACTACGCACTGGCGAAGACCCTGCTGCCGCGCGGCTGCGGCGGCGTGTTCTCCTTCCACCTGCGCGGCGGACGCGCGGCCGGCAAGCGTTTCGTCGACGCTTTGCGCCTGTTCTCGCACCTGGCCGAGGTCGGCGACGCCAAATCGCTCGCCATCCATCCCGCCTCGACCACGCACTTGCGGGTCCCGGCCGAGCAGCTGGCGGCGGCCGGCGTCGGCGAAGGCATGATCCGCCTGTCCGTCGGCCTGGAGGATCCCGACGACCTGATCGAAGACCTGGCGCGCGGCCTGAAGCTGGCCCAGAAGGGAGCCTGAGATGATCCTCGACGTGAACGGCGCCCCGGCCTACTGCTATACGGGGAACCAGCCCGGCGGCAAAGACTTCGATGCGGCCCGGCCCACCATCGTGTTCCTGCACGGCGCCCAGAACGACCACTCGGTGTGGGCCTTGCAGAGCCGCTATTTCGCCCATCATGGGTACAATGTGCTGGCGCCCGACCTGCCCGGCCATGGCCGTAGCGGCGGCACGGCGCTCACTACGGTCGAGGCGATGGCCGACTGGCTGCTGGCCCTGCTGGACGCGGCGGGCAGCCGCCGGGCCCTGCTGGCCGGCCACAGCATGGGCTCGCTCATCGCGCTGGAAGCCGCGCACCGCGCGCCGGAGCGGGTGGCGGGCCTGGCCCTGCTCGGCACGACCTGGCCGATGAAGGTATCCGACACCCTGCTCGCGGCCTCGAAGGACGCGCTACAGGAAGCGATCGACATGGTCGACATCTGGTCGCACTCGCTACCGATGCCGAGGCCGGCGAGCCCGGCGCCGGGCTTCTGGGCGGCGGGGATGGTGCGCCGCCTGATGCAGCGCATGGCCGAACGCAATCCGGCCCAGCTGTTCCACACCGATTTCTCCGCCTGCAACGCCTACGCCAACGGCGGCGAAGCGGCCGCCGGCGTCGCCTGCCCGGTGCTGTTCGTGCTGGGCGCGCGCGACGTGATGACGCCGCCGCGTTCCGCGCAGGCGCTGACGGCGGCGCTCAAGCATGGCAGAATCGTCACCATGGATGCCGGCCACGCGATGATGGCCGAGCAGCCCGACGCGGTGCTCGACGCGCTGGTCGCGTTCGCCGGCACCTGCGCCCGACACTAGGACAAGGCGCGGACAACCAGGAGACCAGGATGGCGGCAGTGCGCTACAACAGCTTTTCCGAGTTCTATCCGTACTACCTGACCCAGCACGACAACCGGCTGTGCCGGCGCGCGCATTTCATCGGGACGTCCTCGGCCATCGCCGCGATCGCCCAGTACATCGACAGCCTGAACCCGTGGTGGCTGCTGTTGGCCGTGGTCAGCGGCTATGGCGGGGCCTGGATCGGGCACTTCGTGTACGAGAAGAACCGGCCGGCGACCTTCGGCAACCCGTGGTGGTCGTTCCGGGCGGACTGGGTGATGTACTGGCAGATGCTGACCGGCAAGTTAAGCTGGTGATGAGCAGCCGGTAACGGTCTTCACATTCACCAGCCCCACCAGGCCATCGTCGGAGGCCTGTTTCAGGTCCGCATCGGCGGCCGCGATCGCTTCCCTGGTCAGCACGCCCGCGTCGCGCACGCCGAAGGCCTGGTTGCGCCCCGCCGTCTTGGCCAGGTAGAGGCACAGGTCGGCCAGGTGGACCAACTGCTCCCAGTCGGGGGCGCCGTGTCCGTCCGCCGGCTTCGGGCAGAAGCCGAGCGATACCGTGACGGTGAGCTCGCGCCCGTCGGCGACGATCGGCGTGCCCGACACCGCCCCCAGCAGGCGCGCGCATACCTGGCGCGCTTCCTCGGTGGCGACGCCGGGCAGGTAGGCCAGGAATTCCTCCCCGCCCCAGCGGATCAGCACGTCCTGCCCGCGCAGGCTGGCCGCCAGCCGGGCCGCCACGTTCTTCAGGACCACGTCGCCGGCGCTATGGCCGAAACGGTCGTTGATCGACTTGAAGTGGTCGACGTCGAGCAGCAGGAACACGCCGGCGTTGCCGTCGGCGTCGCCGGGGTCTTCGTCGAAGCGCGGCACCACCTGTTCGTAGAAATAATGGCGGTTGAACAGCCCGGTCAGGGAATCGCGCGTGCTCTGGCGGAACAGCTGTTCGTTCTTGGTCTGCAGCGTGGCGTTCGCCCTGGCCACGCGTCGGTACAGCAGTGCGATCAGCATCACCGCCACCAGGGTCGTCACGCTGAGCAGCACCCACAGGCTGCGCAGGCGCTTCACGGTATCCAGCTCGGCCGCCTTCATCGCGCTGTCGTGGTGCAGCCGGGCGAGTTCGGCCTGCTTCTTCTGGTCCGCGTAGACGCGCTGCAGCGCCTGGTAGGACAGCTGCTTTTCCTTGCGCCAGGCAGCCAGCGACACCGAGCCCGCCTTTTCGTAGACGGTCAGGGCCACGTCGCCCTCGCCGACCTGGTTCAGCGCGTGGCCATACTCCAGCAGCATGCGCACGTAGCGCTCGTCGTCCTGCAGGCCGGCCAGCGCCGCATCCACGGTCGCCTTGCCGTTGCGGATGTCGCGGAAGTAGATGCTGGCGATGCCGAGCTGGAAGGAAGCCAGTTGACGCCCGGTCTCGTCGCCGAACTCGCGCGCGATGCGCAGCGCCGTTTCGCTGGTCCGGGCGGCTTCGCCGAAGCGCCGCGCCTGGATGTAGAGTTCGGCCAGGTTCGCCAGCGGCGTCGCCAGCCGCTCCCTGGCCTTCATCTTTTCGAGGATGTCGATGGCGGCCTGCAATGCCGTTTCCGCGCGTTTGGCACGGCCGGCGCGCGCGGCGACCGCATACTCGGCCAGGCGCGCATGGGCCAGCAGCGCCGGGATGCCCCGGGCTTGTGCGACCCCGACCAGTTCGTCGATGAGAAGCAAGGCCTCGTCGTGGCCGCCGACGCCGGCCAGCAGCCTGGCCTGTTCGCGCAGCGCCATCGCCAGCGCATCGCGGTCGGTGCCGGTCCTGGCCAGCGCCAGGGCGCGCTCGACGAAGCCGATCGCATCGGCTCCGCTGCCGTCCTGCTCGGCCAGCAGTCCCTGCGCCACCAGGGCCCGGGTCTGCAGGTAGACGTCGCCGGAAGCGGCCGCGAGCGGGGCCGCCTGCCCGACCAGCCGGTGCGCCGCTTCCTGGTCATGCACCAGCCTGGACAGCGCTGCGCCATGGCTCAGCAAGGCCCCGGCGAGCAGGCTGTCGTCATGCAGGGTGCGTGCCAGCCGCTCGGCCTGGAGCGCGGCCTCCACCGCCTTGTTCTTGTCGCCCAGCCAATACCAGGCGCGGCTCGTCTCGATGAAGACCTGGGCCTGTTCGGCGCCGCCGCGCCCTTTCCGCAGGCGATCGAGCGTGGTCAGCGCCTGGGCCGGCGCCACATAGGCTTCCTCGCGGGCCACCGCCAGCTCATGGGCAAATTGCGGAACGGACGCGTCCCCTGCCGGGCCGGCATGGGCCAGCGCGGCCCAGCACAGGAACAGCAGGCCAAAAAGGAACCGGTGCACAAGCATGTGGTCTCCAAACGTATCTCGACAATAGTAACATCGAGAAACGTATGATTCCACATTTCAACATCAATTGTATCCGCACGGAAACAGAACAGCGTGCCGGGCGTACACGGTGTTGAGCTGGCGCTAACGCGAGAAGTGTTCCGACAAGGTCTGGTCCAGGCCACGCTCCACCGCCGCCTCGACCTTGCGCGCCAGCGCGGCCGTATCCAGCGCCAGCGGCGAGGCCGGCGCCGCCTCGCTCTCGGCGGCCCCCGTGCCGGCCGGGGCCACCCCGGGCCCCGGCCCAGGCTCGATGCCGGCGCCGCCGAACACGAACAGCCGGTAGACGTCGGATAGGCGGACCAGCCCCGGGTCGGCCAGCAGCACCCAGCCCTCGCCGCCCTCGCGCGCGCCGCGGCCCCAGATCGCCCGGACCGAATCCTCGGCGTGCACACGGCCGACCCAGCCCGCCGCCACCATCTGCTCCAGCAGCTGGGTCATCTCGTCGTAGCCGATGCGGGTGTGGGCGCGGATCTGGGCGCCGGTCACCAGCGCCGTTCCGCTCAACGCGGCGCCGCCGTGCAGCACCTTGAGGATCGCCATCGCATCGACGAAGGCGCCGCCCGGCACCGGCTCGTACCACCAGCGTTCGTACTTCACCACCGGCAGCGCGGCGGTCAGCAGCGCGCCCACCAGGGTGATCAGCCAGGACAGATACATCCACAACAGGAACAGCGGCAGCGCCGCCAGGGCGCCGTAGATGATCGCGTAGGTCGGGAACTGGCGGATGAAGATCGCGAACACGCGCTTGGCGATCTCGAACGCGAGCGCGGCCACCAGCCCGCCCCACAGCGCATCGCGCCAGTCGACCCAGCGGTTCGGCACCGTCATGTACAGCAGCGCGTAGGCGCCGGTGGTCAGCGCCACCGACACCACCGAATAGAACAGCGCGCCGAAAAAGGGCACGCCGCTCATCAGGCCGTTGGTGGCGCTGAACAGCTGGGAAGTCAGGGTCAGCGAGATCCCGAACAGCAGCGGCCCGAGGGTCACCAGGGCCCAGTAGATCAGCACCCGCTGCACCAGCGGGCGCGCACGCCTGACGCGCCAGATCTGGTTGAAGGCGCGCTCGATCATGCCGATCATCGCCGCCGTGGTGAGCACCAGCGCCACCGCGCCCACCGCCGACAGCTTGGTCGCCTTGCTGGCGAACTGGGTCAGGTTCGAGGTGATCGTGTTGGCGATCGCCTTCGGCATCACCATCTGCACGAAATAATGGTCGAGGTTCGATCGCAGCTGCCCGAAGATCGGGAAGGTGGTGAAGATGGCCAGCACGATGGTCAGCAGGGGTACCAGCGCCAGCGTGGTGGTGAAGGTCAGGCTGCCGGCCACTTGCGGGAGCTTTTCCTCGGTCAGGCGGCGCCGTGCGAAGCGCACCAGGTCGCGCACCTCGGCCCAGGTCAGCCCGCGCACCATGTCGACGCCGACGTTGATCATCTCGCTGGTGGACCGGGAAATGGAGGAGACTGTTTTCGAGAGCATCGTCGGTTCGGGGTGGAGCACGGGGTGGAGCGTAATGCGCTTCGTGTCATATTATAAAGCGCCCTATAATACCAACGATGAACCCAACCAATCTGATCATCCTCGTCCTCTACTACTCACGCCATGGCAAGACACGCAAGCTGGCCGAACTCATCGCCCAAGGGGTCGAGAGCGTCCCCGGCCTTGAAGCGCGCCTGCGTACCGTGCCGGCCGTGTCGACCGTGGCCGAGGCGACCGAGCCGGACATCCCGCGCAGCGGCGCCCCCTACGTCGAGCTGGAGGACCTGGCGGAATGCGCCGGGTTGGCGCTGGGTTCGCCCACCCGGTTCGGCAACATGGCGGCAGCGATGAAGTACTTCCTCGACGGCACCTCGGCACAGTGGCTGTCCGGCACCCTGTCGGGCAAGCCGGCCGCCCTGTTCACCTCCACCGGCAGCCTGCACGGCGGCCAGGAATCGACCCTGCTCTCGATGATGATTCCGCTGCTGCACCACGGTATGATGGTCATGGGCCTGCCCTACACCATGCCGGAACTGATGACCACCGAAAGCGGCGGCAGCCCCTACGGCGCGACCCACTGGTCCGGCGTGGACGGCAACCGCCCCATCACGGACGACGAGAAGCGGCTGGCGATCGCGCTGGGCCGGCGCCTGGCGCTGGCGAGCCGCAACCTGCAGGGGATGGAATAGGCGATGCAAGTCCATAGGGTATTTCATACGGGGGCGGTGACCAGCCTGGTCATCCTGTGCGTCTGGCTGCTGGCCTGGGAGATCGCGGTCGCCCCGTTGCATCCGGGCGGCTCGCTGCTGGCGCTGAAGGCGCTGCCGCTGCTGCTGCCGCTGCGCGGCGTGATCAAGCGCGACCTGTACACGCTGCAATGGTCGTCGATGGTCATCCTGATCTATTTCGTCGAGGGCGCGGTGCGGGCCTGGAGCGACAGGAGCGAACTGTCGCGCATCATGGCGCTGGGCGAGGTGATGCTGGTGTGCTCCTACTTCGTGTTCGCCCTGCTCTACCTGCACCCCTACAAGAAGCAGGCGAAGAAGCTGGCCAAGGAGCTGCTCGACAAGGTCAAAGTGCCGCATGACTGATTTGTTTTTAGCCCACTGCCGCGAGCTGATCGGCCATGAACACGTGCTGGTCGACGAACAGGATGTCGCCCCCTACCTGAGCGACTGGCGTGGCCGCTTCACCGGCCGCGCGCGCGCGGTGCTGCGTCCCGCCGACACGTCCCAGGTGGCCGGCCTGGTGCGCCTGTGCGCCGCGCACCGGGTGCCGGTGGTGCCGCAGGGCGGGCGCACCGGCCTGGTGATCGGCAGCGTGCCGGACGAATCCGGACACGCGGTGGTCATGTCGCTGCGCCGCCTGAACCGCATCCGCGCGGTCGACCCGGTCAACCGCACCATGACGGTGGACGCCGGCTGCATCCTGCACGACGTCCAGCAGGCGGCGGCGCGCGCCGGCATGCTGTTCCCGCTGTCGCTGGCGGCCGAAGGCAGCTGCACCATCGGCGGCAACCTGGCGACGAACGCCGGCGGCACCGGGGTCCTGCGCTACGGGAATACCCGCGAGCTCTGCCTCGGGCTCGAAGTCGTCACCGCCCGGGGCGAGCTGTGGGACGGCCTGCGCGGCCTGCGCAAGGACAATACCGGCTACGACCTGCGCGACCTCTACATCGGCGCCGAAGGCACGCTGGGCGTGATCACCGGCGCCGTGCTGAAGCTGTACCCGCAGCCCAAGGCCGGCATCACCGCGCTGGTGGCACTGTCCAGCTGCCGCGACGCCCTGACCCTGCTGCAACTGGCCCAGGACACGGCCGGCCCGACCCTGACCGGCTACGAGCTGATGAGCGACGTCTGCCTGCGCCTGGTCGGCAAGCATTTCCCCGGCCTGCCGCATCCCTTCCCGGACGCCCATCCGCAATACGCGCTGCTCGAACTGTCCAGCCACGAGTCGGAACAGCACGCGATACGCCTGCTCGAAGAAACCATCGAGCGCGCGCTGGAGGCCGGCCTGGCCCAGGACGCCGTGGTCGCAACTTCGATCGCGCAGTCGCGCGCGCTGTGGGCGATCCGCGAGCACATCCCGCTGGCCCAGGCCGCGGACGGCAAGAACATCAAGCACGACATCTCGGTGCCGATCTCGCGCATCGCCGATTTCGTCGAAGCCACCGACGCGCTCCTTGCGCGCGCCTGGCCGGGCGTGCAGGTGGTCTGCTTCGGCCACCTGGGCGACGGCAACCTGCACTACAACATTGCGCCGCCCGACGGCACGCCACACGACGCCTTCCTGGCCTACCAGGGCGACGTCAACCGCATCGTGCACGACAGCGTGGCCGCCTTCGCCGGTTCGATTTCCGCCGAACATGGCATCGGCGCCCTCAAGCGCGACGAATTGCCGCGCTACAAGGCGCAAGTCGAACTCGACCTGATGCGTGCCATCAAGGCCGCGCTGGACCCGCTGGGCATCATGAACCCTGGCAAAATTCTTTGACCGGGAGATCTTCATGAAGCGCTTTCTTTTCCTCCTTGGCGCCGGCGTGTTCTCGGCCGGCCTGCAGGCCCAGGGCGTGGTCAAATGCAGCGACGGCGGCCAGACCAGCTACGGCGACCGGCCCTGCGCCCACGGCCGGTCGACGCTCCTGCCGCCGCCGGCGGGCATCTCGATATCGGACCAGATGGGCCCGCAGGGCGGCGACGCGCGCACCCTGCTGGAACTGGAAAAGGCCCGCATCGCACGTGAGAAGGCGGCGGAAAAGCAGGGGCGCGTCGAGGTCCGGCAGGCCCGCGCGGCCCAGGCCCAGCGCAAGAAATGCGACAAGCTGCGCCTGCGCCGCAAGTGGGCCGAGGAAGACCTGGTCCGGAGCGCGCATGGCCCCAGGCAGGAGGCGGCGCGCATCAGGCTGCGGCGCCAGCTCGAGACCCTGGCGGTGGAATGTCCGGCCTAGGCCTGCTGTCGCGCTGGCTGCTGTTCGGCGAGTGGCGCGCGCATCCGATGCGCGCCCTGCTGGCCGTGGTGGCGATCGCGGTCGGCGTCGCCATGGGCTTCGCCATCCACCTGATCAACGCTGCCGCTTTCAACGAATTCTCCGCCGCGATCCAGAGCCTGGCCGGCCAGGCCGACCTGCAGGTGGCCGGGCGCGAAGCCCAGTTCGACGAAGGCATCTACCCGCGCCTCGCCGCGCATGAGGGCGTGGCGGTGGCCTCGCCGGTGCTGGAAGTCGACGCCGCCCTGGCCGGCAAACCCGGCTCCCTGAAGATCGTCGGCCTGGACGCGCTGCGCGCCGGCTACGTGTCGCCCGACCTGGCCGGGGTGCCGGAAAAAGGTCATGGCGCCGATGTGCTGGCCGACGACACCGTGTTCCTGTCGCCGGCGGCGCTGTCCTGGCTTGGCGTGCGCCGCGGCGACACGCTCCATTTGCGCGCCGGCACCGCCGACGTCCCGCTGCGCGTCGCCGGGGCTATCCTGCGCGCGCGCAGCGGCCAACGCCTGGCGGTGATGGACATCGGCGCCCTGCAATGGCGCTTCGGGCGGCTGGGCAAGCTGTCGCGGGTCGACCTCAAGCTGCGCGACGGTGTCGACCGCGCCTCCTTCGAACGCGGGCTGGCGGCGGAACTGGAACAGGAGTTTCCCGGCCGTTTCACGGTGGCGCAGCCGAACGACGCCAGGCAGGAAAGCCGCAACAACAACCTGAGCCGTGCCTACCGCGTGAACCTGACGGTGCTGGCCCTGGTGGCGCTGTTCACCGGCGCCTTCCTGGTGTTCTCGACCCAGGCCTTGTCGGTGTTGCGCCGGCGCAGCCAGTTCGCGCTGCTGCGCGTGCTCGGCCTGCCGCGCCGGCTTCTCCTGCGCCAAGTGCTGGTCGAGGGCGCCAGCCTGGGCGTGCTCGGCGCGCTGCTGGGCATCGTGGCCGGCTACGGACTGGCGGCCGCCGCCCTGGCCTTCTTCGGCGGCGACCTCGGCGCCGGCTACTTCCCGGGCGTGAAGCCGACCGTGCGCTTTACGCCGGTGGCCGCCGGCGTGTTCTTCCTGCTCGGCCTGGGCGTGGCCTTGCTCGGCTGTGCGGCACCGGCCTGGGAAGCGGCGCGCGCCCGCCCCGCGGTCGCCCTCAAGTCGGGCAACGACGAAGTCGCGCTGGAGCGCCTGGCGCGCGTCTGGCCTTCGCTGCTATGCCTCGGCGCGGCTGCGGCCTGCGCCTTCGCCCCGCCCGTGTTCGAGCTGCCGCTGTTCGGCTACTTCGCCGTCGCCCTGCTGCTGATCGGCGGCATTACCCTGATGCCGCGCCTGGCCGCTGCCAGTTTCCGCGCCCTGAACCGCCTGCACATGCGCACCAGCGCTTCGCCCGCGCCGTCGCCGGTTCTTAGCCTGGCGCTGGCGCGCCTAGCGAATGCGCCGGGCCAGGCCTCGATCGCGCTGGGCGGAGTGCTGGCCAGCTTTTCCCTGATGGTGGCGATGGGGATCATGGTGGCCAGCTTCCGCGTGTCGGTGGACGACTGGATGCTGCACATCCTGCCCGCCGACCTGTACGTGCGCACCGCCAGCGGCGGCAACACCGGCGGCCTGGGACCCGGCGAACAGGCGGCGATCGCCGGCCTGCCGGGCGTCGCGCGGACCGCCTTCCTGCGCACCCGGCCGCTGACCCTCGATCCGGCACGCCCCACCGTCACCCTGATCGCGCGCGACATCGACGCCGCGGATCCCGGCCGGCTGCTGGCCCTGGTCGGAGCGGGAGTGATGGCGCCCGCGGGCGAGCCGCCGGTATGGGTCTCGGAAGCCATGACCGACCTGTACGGCATGCACGTCGGGCAGCGGATCGCGCTGCCGCTGGGCGGGCGCCAGCAGCGCTTTTTCGTGGCCGGGGTCTGGCGCGACTATGCCAACCAGTCCGGCTCGGTGGTGATCCGCCTGGCCGACTACCGGCGCCTGACGGGCGACACCATGGTCACAGACGCCGCGCTGTGGGCGGCGAACGGCGTGCATCCGGACACCGTCGCCGCGCGTTTGCGCGCCCTGCCCTTCGGTTCCATCCTGCAGCTGGCCAGCCCCGGCGAGATCCGCGCCGCCAGCCTGCGCATCTTCGACCGCAGCTTCGCCGTCACCTACCTGCTGGAAGCGATCGCGATCGCCATCGGCCTGTCCGGCGTGGCCGCCACCTTCTCGGCCCAGACGCTGGCGCGCGCCCGCGAGTTCGGCATGCTGCGCCACGTGGGCGTGTCGCGCGGCCAGGTGCTGCGCATCCTGGCGCTCGAAGGCGGCTCGCTGACCATGCTCGGCGTGGCCACCGGTTTCGCGCTGGGCCTGTTGATCAGCCTGATCCTGGTCTACGTGGTCAACCCGCAGTCCTTCCACTGGACCATGCAGCTGCACCTGCCCTGGACGCTGCTCGGCAGCGTGGCCGCGGTGCTGGTGCTGGCCTCGGTGGCGACGGCGCTGGTGTCGGGCCGTTATGCGCTGTCCGGCGGACCCGTACGGGCGGTCAGGGAGGACTGGTGATGCTGCGCAGCCTGCTGATCATGCTGATGCTGCTGGCCGGCGCCGCGCAGGCAGCGCCGCCGACCTTCGCGCCGGTGACGCCCGGCCGCGCGCTCGCCTTTCCACAGGATTTCGGCGCCCATCCGGAGCACCGCACCGAATGGTGGTACGTGACCGGCTGGCTGGAGACCCCGGACCGCAAGCCGCTCGGCTTCCAGGTCACCTTCTTCCGCAGCCGTACCGAACACGACCCGGCGAATCCGAGCGCGTTCGCGCCGAAGCAGCTGATCATCGGCCACGCCGCCCTGTCCGATCCGGCCCTGGGACGCCTGCGGCACGACCAGCGCAGCGCCCGCGAAGGCTTCGGCCTGGCCTGGGCGAAGCCCGGCGACACCGACGTCAAGCTGGACGACTGGCGCATGCGGCGCGAACCGGACGGGCGCTACCGGGTCTCGGTGCGCGGCGGCGAGCTGGCTTTCGAGCTGACGCTGGCGCCGACCCAGGCCATGCTGCTGGAGGGCGAGGCCGGCTTTTCGCGCAAGGGTCCGCAAGCCGGACATGCCAGCTATTATTACAGCGAGCCGCAGCTGCAGGTCGCCGGCACCGTCAGCCGCGCCGGCAAGCCGGTGGCGGTCAAGGGCAGGGCCTGGCTCGACCACGAATGGTCCAGCCAGGTGCTGGAGACGAATGCGGCCGGCTGGGACTGGACCGGGATCAACCTCGACGACGGCGGCGCCCTGATGGCCTTCCAGATCCGCGCCAAGGATGGCGGCAAGCTGTGGGCCCACGCCACGCTGCGCGATGGCGGCGGGCGCCTCACCCAGTACGGCGCGGATCAGGTATCGTTCACGCCGCAGGCGCACTGGAAGTCGCCGCGCACCGGCGCCAGCTACCCGGTGGCGACCACGATCGCGACCGGCGCGCTGCGCTGGCAGCTGACACCCCTGCAGCAGGACCAGGAACTCGACTCGCGACGCTCGACCGGCGCGGTGTACTGGGAAGGCGCGGTCAGCGTCGGGCGCGACGGTCGCCCGCTGGGCCGCGGCTATCTGGAACTGACCGGCTATGCCGATCCGATGAAGCTCTGAACCACCCCCGAACCACCCTGAACCACCCTACAACAAGAAACAAGGACACATGAGTACCAGCTCCACTCCCGACTCTCCAAGCCGCAAGGGCACCTTTGCCGCCCTGGCCGGGCTGCTCCCCTTCCTGCGTCCCTACCGCCGCCAGTTCGTGCTGGCCGGGATCGCGCTGGTGGTCGCCGCCGGCGCCACCCTGGCCATCCCCTACGCCTTCAAGCAGATGATCGACCACGGCTTCGGGGCCGCCGCCGGCGGCAGGAGCATCGCGAACGTCAACGCCACCTTCCTTGCCCTGTTCGGCGTGGCGGCGGTGCTGGGCGTGGCCACCGCCGCGCGCTTCTACATGGTGTCCTGGCTGGGCGAGCGCGTCACCGCCGACATCCGCAGCGCCGTTTACTCCCACGTGGTCCGGCAAAGCCCGGAATTCTTCGAGACCACCCGCAGCGGCGAAGTGCTGTCTCGCCTGACCACCGACACCACCCTGATCCAGTCCGTGGTCGGCACCAGCATCTCGCTGGCGCTGCGCAATACCCTGCTGTTCGTGGGCGGCCTGGCGATGCTGTTCGTGACCAGCGCCAAGCTGACCTCGATCATCCTCGGCCTGCTGGTGCTGGTGGTGGTGCCGATCGTGCTGTTCGGACGCCGCGTGCGCAAGCTCTCGCGCGACTCCCAGGACCGGATCGCCGATGCCTCCGCGCTGGCCGGCGAGATCCTCAACGCCATGCCGACCGTGCAGTCCTTCACCGGCGAACGGCGCGAGGCGCAGCGCTTCGGCGCTTCGGTCGAACACGCGTTCCAGACCGCGATGCGGCGCATCCGCGCACGCTCCATCCTGACCATGCTGGCGATCGTGCTGGTGTTCGGTGCGATCGTGTTCGTGCTGTGGCTGGGCGCGCACGCGGTGCTGGCGGGGAGCATGACCGGCGGCGACCTCGGCCAGTTCATCCTGTACGCCTCGATCGTTTCCGGCGCGGTCGGCGCCCTGTCCGAAGTGATGGGCGAGGCCCAGCGCGCGGCCGGCGCCGCCGAGCGCCTGCTGGAACTGCTGGCGCTGCGCTCCAGCATCGGCAGCCCGCTGCACCCGAAACCGCTGCCGCCGCGCAAGGTGGGCGGCGCCTCGCTCGAGCTGCTCGATATCGGCTTTTCCTATCCCTCGCGCCCGGACCACGCGGCGCTGGCGCACCTGAGCCTGTCGATCCTGCCCGGCGAGACGGTGGCCGTGGTCGGCCCGTCCGGCGCCGGCAAGACCACCCTGTTCCAGCTGCTGCTGCGCTTCTACGACCCGCAGTCCGGCAGCATCCTGCTGGACGGGGTCGACGTCCGCGACCTCGACCTGCAGGTGCTGCGCGGCGCGATCGGCATCGTGCCCCAGGATACGGTGATCTTCTCGGCCGACGCGATGGAAAACATCCGCTACGGCCGCCCGGAGGCGAGCGATGCCGAGGTGATCGCCGCGGCGAAGATGGCGGCCGCCCACGAATTTATCGAGCGCCTGCCGGAGGGCTATGCCTCCTTCCTGGGCGAGCGCGGGGTGCGCCTGTCGGGCGGCCAGCGCCAGCGCATCGCGATCGCGCGCGCGCTCCTGAAAAACCCGCCGCTGCTGCTGCTGGACGAAGCCACCAGCGCGCTGGATGCCGAATCCGAGCGCCTGGTGCAGAGCGCGCTGGAAGCGGCGATGGTCGGCCGCACCACCCTGATCATCGCGCATCGGCTGGCGACCGTGCAGCGCGCCGACCGCATCATCGTGATGGAAGACGGGCGGATCGTCGAGACCGGCACCCATTCCTCGCTGGTGGCGCTGGGGGGCATCTATGCCAACCTGGCGGCGCTGCAGTTCCATAACATCCAGGTCGCGCACTGAGCGGGGCTCGGCCGCGGCCGCCCTTCCTCGGCCAGGGAGTTCGGTGTACAGTGGCGCGGGTTGAATTGTCCCGTGCCACTGGAGTCCACCTTGAGCGATACCGAACTGCTTGCCCGCTGCACCACGATCCTGCCCGGCCACCGCGCGCGCCGGCCGGCCGAGATGTTTTCCGCCATGGCCGCCTGGTGCGAAGCCAATGGCGTCAGCCATGACGTGTACGGCGACGGCGCCGTGGTCCAGGACTTCGAGCGCAAGCTCGCCGAACTGCTCGGCTTCGAGGCGGCCGTCTTCTGCATCTCAGGCACCATGACCCAGGTGACCGCGCTGCGCCTGGCCACGATGGAACGTGGCAACGCTCTGGTCGCGCTGCACCCGACTTCCCACATTTTCGTGCACGAGCGCTCGAATTACCAGTTGCTCGGCCACTTCGACGCCCTCCAGGTCGGCGACCGCCATCGCCCCTGGACCGCCGACGACATCATGGCGGTGCCGGACCGCCTGTCGGCCGTCGGCCTGGAGATCCCGATGCGCGAGATCGGCGGCCAGCTTTCCGACTGGGACGAACTCGCGGCCATCAAGGCGCATTGCAAGGCACGCGGCATTCACCTGCACATGGACGGCGCGCGCCTGTGGGAAGCGGCGGCCGGCTATGGCCGCCCGGCGGCCGAGATCGCGGCGGGCTTCGATTCGGTCTACGTCTCGCTGTACAAGGGGATCGGCGGCCTGGGCGGCGCGATGCTGCTGGGCTCGAAAGAGTTCGTGGCGCGTGCGTCCGAATGGTTCAAGCGCCAGGGCGGCAACGTGATCCACCGCTCGCCCTACGTGGTGGCCGCGGCGATGCAGTTCGACGCGCGCCTGGCCAGCATGCCGGCGCTGTTCCGCCGCACGCAATTCCTGTACGAAGTACTGCGCGACCATCCGCTCATCAAGGTGAACCCGGCGGCGCCTCAGGCCAACATGCTGCACGTTCACCTGCCGGTGAGCCGCGAGCGCGCGCTCGAGATCCGCCGCAAGCTGGCGGCCGAGCATGGCATCTGGATCTTCAACCGCATCAACCACGGCGCGCTGCCAGACAGCAGCTTCTTCGAGCTCTACGTGGGCGACAACCTGCTGGAGACGCCCGACGGGCGCGTGCGCGAGGCGGCGGCCCTGCTGGCTGCGGAGCTGATGCCCGCGCAGGCGCCCATCGGGTAGAATGGCATTTTTTCCACCTGTACTTACCCGATGCGTCAATATTCAGAGCTGATGCGCCATGTCCGCGACCATGGCGCGGTCAAGACGGACCGCACCGGCACCGGCACGCGTTCCGTGTTCGGCTACCAGATGCGCTTCAACCTCCAGGACGGCTTCCCGCTGGTGACGACCAAGAAGGTCCACCTGAAGTCCATCATCCATGAACTGATCTGGTTCCTGGCCGGCTCCACCAATATCGCCTACCTGAAGGAACACGGCGTCTCGATCTGGGACGAGTGGGCCGACGCCAAGGGCGAACTGGGTCCGGTCTACGGCTACCAGTGGCGCAGCTGGCCGCTGCCCGACGGCGGCCACATCGACCAGATCAGCCAGGTGCTCGACCAGATCAGGAATAATCCGGACTCGCGCCGCATGATCGTCTCGGCCTGGAACGTGGCCGACGTGCCGCAGATGAAGCTGCCGCCCTGCCACGCCTTCTTCCAGTTCTACGTGGCCGACGGCAAGCTGTCCTGCCAGCTCTACCAGCGCAGCGCGGACATCTTCCTGGGCGTGCCCTTCAACATCGCGTCCTACGCGCTGCTGACCCACATGATGGCGCAGCAGGCCGGCCTGGAAGTCGGCGACTTCATCTGGACCGGCGGCGACTGCCACCTGTATTCGAACCACCTGGAACAGGTCGAGCTGCAACTGTCGCGCGAGGAGCGTCCGCTTCCGAAGCTGGTCATCAAACGCAAGCCGGACTCGCTGTTCGACTACCGGTTCGAAGACTTCGACGTGGTCGGCTACGATCCGCATCCCGCCATCAAGGCGCCTGTCGCGGTGTAAGAGGACAAAGCGCATGGCAAAACAACTCACCCTGGTGGTCGCGATGGACGCCGAGCGCGGCATCGGCGTCGACAACCAGCTGCCCTGGCATCTACCCGAGGACCTGGCCCACTTCAAGCGGGTCACCCTCGGCCATCCGATCATCATGGGCCGCAAGACCTTCGATTCGATCGGCCGCCCCCTGCCCAAGCGCCGCAACATCGTCGTCACGCGCAATGCGGCGTGGGCGCACGAGGGCGTCGAAGTGGCAAGCTCGCTGGACGACGCGGTCGCGCTCGCGGGCGACGAGCCGGCCAGCATCATCGGCGGCGCCCAGATCTTCGGCGAGTCGATGGCGATCGCGGACCGCATGATCGTCACCCACATCGACGCCGTCTACCGCTGCGACACCTTCTTCCCCGACATCGATCCGGGGACCTGGAGCGAAACCGCGCGCGAAGAACACCGCTCGGCGGAGGGCGTCGCCTTTTCCTTCGTCACCTACGAACGCAAGCAATAACAGGCTAAACAGTATGTCCGAACACGGTTTCCATGTGCATGGACCGCACGATCACGCGGTCGAACACGTCGCCCAGCACGGCAGCGACGGCTTCTCCAACAACATCGCCGTCATGACCGCGGTGCTGGCGACCGTCGGCGCGCTGTTCGGCTACCTCGGCGGCGCGACCCAGAACGACGCCGCCCTCTTCAAGAACAACGCGGCAATCGCCAAAACCACGGCGGCGAATTCCTGGAACTACTACCAGGCCAAGTCGAGCAAGCAGAACCTGGCCGAGCTGGCCTCGAACCTGCCCGGCATGACTGCCCAGGCCCAGGCGAAGTACAAGGCCGACGTGGCGCGCTACGAAGCCGAAAAGGCGGGCATCAAGAAGGAAGCCGAGAGGTTCGAAGCCCAGTCCGACGAGTGGAACCACAAGTCGGAAGCGGCCATGCACACCCACCACCAGTGGGCGCTGGCCACCACGGCCGAGCAGATCGCGATCTCGCTGGCGGCGATCACGCTGCTGACGCGGCGGCGCTGGCTGCTGTCGGTGACCTATGTCGTGGCCGCGGTCGGCTTCGTGCTGGGCGCCTTCGCCGGGCTGCACGTGGATCCGATCGGGGCGCTGCTGGCCGGGGGCGCGGCCGCGCACTGAGCGGCCTTAGCCATAATGCTTCAGCAACATCGCGTGCCGATGCCGGAAAAATCTGGTGATGAACCAGCTGACGATGCCGGCGGCGAAGCGCGGCGTGAACTCCAGGCTGTCGACCACCCGCGTGCCCTCGCCGTCCGGCGTGAGCGTGCGTTCGTGGCGCCAGTTCTTCATCGACAGCAGCGGCGACTGCTCGACGAAGCGGCGCCCCGGCTCCACCTCGACGAAGGTCAGGCGCGACAGGTCGATCGGCAGGAAGCCCAGCAGCAGGAAGGTGCAGTTGCCGAGCGGCCGACCGAGGCCGCTGCCGTCGCGCGGGATGTGCGTCATCCCCTTGGGGAAGGCCAGCTTCAGGATCGGCCGCATCTCGGCATGGACGCCGCGGACGGAGGTGCTCCAGTCCCAGAGTTCGGCGGGCGAGGCCGGGATCGTGCTTTCAATCTGGACGCGTACGGTGCGAATGGTGGGCCTCGGCTGGTAAAAGATGCGGTTCGGCCAGCACTCTACCACCGATTGGACGCTCACTTCAGTCAGGATTGCCTACCGAGCAACAACGGTGCGCCATGATCGGCCCAGTCTGGTTAACCTAGCAAAAAAATTGCGCCGACTTGCGGAAATTCTGCGAAAATCCGCTTCTATTTTTTTACGGTGCCGTGCCCGGCCATCTACCGCTCAGGAAGATGGGGTGCACGGCGCTTCGCTTTGGAGCTGTCCATGAAATTTCGATTCCCTATCGTCATCATTGACGAGGACTTCCGTTCCGAGAACACCTCGGGCCTCGGCATTCGCGCGCTGGCCGCCGCGATGGAAAAAGAAGGCATGGAAGTGCTGGGCCTGACCAGCTATGGCGACCTGTCGCAGTTCGCCCAGCAGCAGTCGCGCGCCTCGGCCTTCGTACTGTCGATCGACGACGAGGAATTCGGCGGCGGGACGCTCGAAGAAACCAACTTCGCGCTGGCCGCGCTGCGCGCCTTCGTGCAGGAGATCCGCCACAAGAACTCGGACATCCCGATCTACATCTACGGCGAGACCCGCACCAGCCGCCATATCCCGAACGACATCCTGAAGGAGCTGCACGGCTTCATCCACATGTTCGAGGACACGCCGGAATTCGTCGCGCGCCACATCATCCGCGAAGCGAAGGCCTACCTGGACAGCCTGGCGCCGCCGTTCTTCCGCGCGCTGGTCAACTACGCCAACGACGGCTCCTATTCCTGGCACTGCCCCGGCCACTCGGGCGGCGTGGCTTTCCTGAAGTCGCCGATCGGACAGATGTTCCACCAGTTCTTCGGCGAGAACATGCTGCGCGCCGACGTCTGCAACGCGGTCGAGGAACTCGGCCAACTGCTCGACCACACCGGCCCGGTCGCCAAGTCCGAGCGCAACGCCGCGCGCATCTACAACGCCGACCACTGCTACTTCGTCACCAACGGCACCTCGACCTCGAACAAGATGGTCTGGCACTCGACCGTGGCGCCGGGCGACATCGTGGTCGTGGACCGTAACTGCCACAAGTCGATCCTGCACTCGATCATCATGTGCGGCGCGATCCCCGTGTTCCTGATGCCGACCCGGAACAACCTCGGCATCATCGGCCCGATCCCGCTGGAAGAGTTCTCGCCGGAGTCGATCCGCAAAAAGATCGAAGCGAACCCGTTCGCCCGCGAAGCCAAGAACAAGAAGCCGCGCATCCTCACCATCACCCAGTCGACCTACGACGGCGTGGTGTACAACGTCGAGACCCTGCGCGAACTCTTGGACGGCAAGATCGACACCCTGCACTTCGACGAAGCCTGGATCCCGCACGCGACCTTCCACGACTTCTACAAGAACATGCACGCGATCGGCCGCGACCGTCCGCGCGCCAAGGAATCGATGATCTTCTCGACCCAGTCGACGCACAAGCTGCTGGCCGGCCTGTCGCAGGCTTCGCAGGTGCTGGTGCGCGAGTCCGAGACCGTCAAGCTCGACCAGGACGCCTTCAACGAGGCCTACCTGATGCACACCTCGACCTCGCCGCAGTACTCGATCATCGCCTCGTGCGACGTCGCCGCCGCGATGATGGAAGCGCCGGGCGGCACCGCCCTGGTCGAAGAGTCGATCTACGAGTCGCTGGACTTCCGCCGCGCGATGCAGAAGGTCGACGAGGAAATCGGCGAGGACTGGTGGTTCAAGGTCTGGGGCCCGCAGGTGACCAGCGAGGAAGGCATCGGCACCCAGGCCGACTGGATGATCCATGCCGAGGACACCTGGCACGGCTTCGGCAAGCTGGCCGAGGGCTTCAACATGCTGGACCCGATCAAGGCCACCGTGGTGACCCCGGGCCTGGCGCTGGACGGCACCTTCGACACATCCGGCATCCCGGCCTCGATCGTGACCAAGTACCTGGCCGAGCACGGCGTGATCATCGAGAAGTGCGGCCTGTACTCCTTCTTCATCCTGTTCACGATCGGCATCACCAAGGGCCGCTGGAACACGCTGGTCACCGCCCTGCAGCAGTTCAAGGACGACTACGACCGCAACCAGCCGATGTGGCGCATCATGCCGGAGTTCACGGCGGCGAACCCGCGCTACGAAGCCTGGGGCCTGCGCGACCTGTGCCAGTCGATCCACGACTTCTATAAATCCCGCGACGTGGCACGCCTGACCACCGAGATGTACCTGTCGGACATGATCCCGGCGATGAAGCCGTCGGACGCCTTCGCCAAGATGGCGCACCGCGAGATCGATCGCGTGGCGATCGAGGACCTCGAAGGCCGCATCACGGCGATCCTGCTGACCCCCTACCCGCCGGGCATCCCGCTGCTGATCCCGGGCGAGCGCTTCAACAAGACCATCGTCGACTACCTGCGCTTCGCACGCGACTTCAACGAGCGCTTCCCGGGCTTCGAGACCGATGTGCACGGGCTGGTCAAGCGTGAAGTCGACGGCAAGCTGGGCTACTTCGTGGATTGCGTAAGGCAGGACTGATCAGGCCCGCGTCCCTCGCGAACGAAGAGGAGCTGCGGCTCCTCTTTTTTTACGCCGACGGGCGGCGATGCGTCCCAGGCCCAGCACCGCGAGGCCGCCGGCGAGCAGGCTGCCGGCCGTCGGCTCGGGCACCGGCGACAATGGTTGCAGCTGCGCAGTGGTGCCGAAGTCGAGGTAGAAGTGGCCGTCGCCCCAGCTGGCGTTGGGGTTGAGGAAGGTAATGCTGAGGGTCTTGGTCTCGCGCGCCTCCGGGCTGGCGGACGCGGCGTTGTCGTAGGCGAGAGCGGAACCGCTATCGAGGCCGAACTGGACGTCTTGCGCCCCGTCGCGGAAGGACCCAAAGCCGCGCAGCTCGGCGCTGCTGGTGGCATACAGATTGTTCGAACCGTCGGGCACGACGCGGGCCGCCACGTCGATGTCGATGTCGAGCGACAGTGTCAGGGAACTGTAGGGCGCCAGCCGGAACCCCGTATCCCATCCGCCCTGGGCGATGCTATAGCGCATTTGCTCGCTGCCGGCAGCCACGCTGACCACGGCGCTGCCGCCCTGCATGCCCACCGCGCCGCCCGGCGCCAGCGTGATCCTGCCGAGAATCGCGTCCTTCCAGGCCACCTCGTCGCTGTCCTGCGGCCAGACCAGGCTTTGTCCCTGCTGGTACAGGACGATGCCATTCGCGTCGGAGACGCTGCCTCCCGCGTAGAGACTGCCGGCGGGGGACGAGAAACTGACGCTTGGGGCCTGGCCATCCGCGGGCCGCAGGTCACCCAGCGTGTAGCGCAAACCGGACGCGCTGGCGGTGGACCGGACCTGGGCGGATACGGGCGCGGCCAGGGTGGCGGCGCTCATGAGCAAGGCGGACAACAGGAGACGGCACATGGCGAACCTCCATCGGTTTGCGACAGCCTAGCACACCCGACAGAAGGCTACCCGTGGCTGTATGCCGTACGCAACGGGAGGCCACCTTGATGTGATGCTCAGGCCTTCGGCAAGGTCACCCCATGCTGCCCCTGGTACTTGCCGCCCCGGTCCTTGTACGAGGTTTCGCACACCTCGTCGCTCTCGAAGAACAGCACCTGCGCGCAGCCCTCGCCCGCGTAGATCTTGGCCGGGAGCGGCGTGGTGTTCGAGAACTCCAGGGTCACATAACCTTCCCATTCCGGCTCGAACGGCGTCACGTTGACGATGATGCCGCAGCGCGCGTAGGTCGACTTGCCCAGGCAGACCGTCAGCACGTTGCGCGGAATGCGGAAGTACTCGATGGTGCGGGCCAGCGCGAAGGAGTTCGGCGGGATGATGCAGACGTCGCTCCTCACGTCGACGAAGGAATTCGAATCGAAGTTCTTCGGGTCGACGATGGTGCTGTTGATGTTCGTGAACACCTTGAATTCGTCGGCGCAGCGGATGTCGTAGCCGTACGACGAGGTACCCCATGAGATGATCCTGCGACCTTCGCTCTCCCGCACCTGCTTGGGCGAGAAGGGCTCGATCATGCCGTGTTCTTCCGCCATGCGGCGGATCCATTTGTCGCTTTTGATAGTCATCTCAGGGCTTCCCGGTGAATAAATATTAGCCGGCGATTTTACGCGAAAAGCTCCCTGCGGTCTTCTTTCGTGGCCTGGGCCAACAGGCGCGCGATCATCTCGCGCGTCAGGTGCGCCGTGAGCTGGGGCGACTCCATCGGATACAAATGGGTCCCTTCGATCGTCACCAAGTTGGCGCCGACCAGCTTGCGGGTCGCTTGCATGCCGGCCTGGCGCAGCTCTTCCGAGCGGGTACCGGCGACGAAGCCGACCGGCACCGGGAAGGGCGCGCGCAGGACGCGGCCCATGTCGTGCGGCAGGCTGCAATAGATGGCCGCTTCGACCTCGCGTTCGAAGCGCAGTTGCACGCCGTCCGGATGCTGCTTCAATCCATGGGTCAGGTAGTCGTCGAGCGCACCCGGCGCCCAGGCCTGGAAGATCGGCTTCGCGATGAAGTGTTGGTACGCCGCCTCGCGCGAGGGCCAGACCTTGCGGCGCCGCTCGGCCACCCCGCCCGGCGACAATTTGCGGCCCAGGCCCAGCATCTTCGCCAGGCGCCAGACATGGGCGCGCCAGCCCGCCACCACCGGCGAATCCAGCATCACCACGCAGCGCGCCAGTTCGGGACGGCGCCAGGCCGCCAGCATGCCGACCGCGCCGCCCAGCGAGTGACCGACCAGGATCGCCGGCGCGTCGTAGCGCTCGAGCTGGGCGATCAGTTCGTCGACCAGCCCATGCCAGTTGTCGTCCACCGGATAGCGCGCATCGTGGCCGAGCATGTCGGTGGTGCGCACATCGAAATCGCGGCGCAGCTCGTCGAGCAGGCGCCCGTAGGCGCCGGACGGATAGCTGTTCCCGTGCGTGAAATGCAGCAGAGGCTTGTTCATGAGGCCCATTGTAAGTGCATTGCCGCGGCCGGGATCCCGCCGCGCTCCCCGTTTAGAGGGAAACGCCTACAGCCGGCGCCTCGGTTGGGCCATGCGGTGGCAAGACCGTCGTGATGGTGATCACTGCAGCGTTTCGCCATCGCTTACTGCCGTTCCCGCGGCGCCTGCGGATGGCGCCTGCGCAGCTGCTCGCGCTGTTCCGGGGTCAGCACCGCCATGGCCTGGGCGTGCACGCGCGCCTCCAGCAGGGCTTCGGCAGCGATCGCCTGGCCGAGGTCGCGCGAGGCCGCGCCGGCCCTCGCTTCGTCAAACTGGGCAGCATCGCGCAAGGCACGCAGCGCTTCGTGGGCATGCCGGACCGCCTTCTGCAGCTGGCGGTGCTGCGGCGCGGCGGCGTGCCGGATCGCGAACAGCTTGTCCTGCTGCGCTTCGCTCAGGCGCAGGCCGGCGCCGAAGTGGCCAACACCCTGGCCGAAGCCGTGTCCGGGGCCGCCGGGGCCGCGGCCATGCTCCGGGCCGCCTTCCGGCCTGAAGCCGCGCATCTCCGGGCCTCGGCTTTCCGGACCGCTACGCGGGACCTGTGCGGCGTTCTGGCCGGCGTCGGACGGCGTCTCGGATTGGCCGGCGGCGTAGGTGGTGGCACAGCAGGCCGCGAGCAGCGCGGCCGCCAGCGTTTGGCGCGTGAGGTTCATGTTCTGCATCCTTGTGTGGTTGGGATGCCGCATTGTCGTGCGCGCCCCTGTTAAGCGCTGTTAACCGGGTGTAAAACGGGGTAAAGAACGGCCAGACACCAGGATGGGACTCAATCAACGAGTAGTGACCGGGTCAATTGTTTCAGATAGTGCAGTTTCTTCGATACCCGAGCGGGCATGCTGGACCTTCTCGACAGGCTTAGGACGGTGAACCTTCAAGTCACCCTCCAAAACCGTTACCCACACGGATCCGGCAGCGCCGCCGCCGAAATCCAATTCTTGAGCCTTCCCGCAAACAGCGCATTTTCGAAAGGCATACTCACCGGTATAGTCCCAACGGTGGCTGATGAAGAGCGAGCTAATCAGTTCTTTGATCCGCTGGAAAGTCATAATTTAGCAGCTAATAATAGTTGGCTTGAGGACATTATCTGAGTCTAAAGGCGATTGCAACTAAGAAATTTTCACCTCCCGGCCCAAGCTCTCATCCAATTACTGAAACACGGTTGCAAGTCCTGGTTTTTCATGAGCTTACACAGCGGTTTTTGCTTGCTCATTAAAGCCATCAGCAACACTGCAAGTCGCTTAATATGTTGTGAAATACTTGAGTCAGATGCGCCTATCCCGGTGTAAAACGAGGTAAAAAGGGGCCGCCGGCCGGCGCCTCATCCATCCCCATTTGTTAAGATGCGAGCATGAATCAAGTACTGCTAATCGACGACGATACCGAACTGGTCGGGATGTTCACCGAGTACCTGGAACAGGAAGGCTTCCGCGTGGCCTGCGCCCATGACGGCGAAACCGGTGCGCGCGAAGCGCTGAGCGGCCAGTACGCGATCGCCATCCTCGACGTGATGATGCCGCGCATGAACGGCATCGAGACGCTGCGCCGTATCCGCGCCGCCAGCCGCATCCCGGTGCTGATGCTGACCGGCCGCGGCGACGACGCCGACCGCATCCTCGGCCTCGAACTGGGCGCCGACGACTACGTGACCAAGCCCTGCACCCCGCGCGAGATGACTGCCCGCGTGCGTGCGATCCTGCGCCGCACCCAGGGCACGGGCACCGAGGGTCCCGGCATCACGCTCACGGTCGGCAAGCTGACCATGCTGCCCGAGCAGCGCCGCGCCACCTGGGACGGCAATCCGCTGGAACTCACCAGCACCGAATTCAACCTGCTCGAAGTCCTGGCGCGCAACGCCGGCCGCCCGGTCAGCAAGAGCGACCTGTCGGAACAGGGACTGGGCCGCCCGCTGGCCCGCTTCGACCGCAACATCGACGTCCACCTGAGCAGCCTGCGCCACAAGCTGGGCACGCTGTCGGACGGACGCTCCTGCCTGCAGACCGTCTACCGTCTCGGCTACCAGCTGATCCGCGAGTAGCGATGGGGCGGTTGTTCTGGAAGTTCTTCCTGTCGATCCTGCTCGCGCAGGTGGCGGCCACGATCGGCATCGGCGGCACCGTCTGGCTGCGCGACCAGGCCCGCCAGCGCAACACCGAGCCGACGCTCGACCTCGGCCCGCCGGCCGTCATCATGCTGGACGCAGCCGCCGCCACCCTCAAGCATGGCGGCATCGACGGCCTGCGCGAACTCGCCGCAAGCACCCGCCGCATGCGCCTGTACGTGCTGGACGACCAGGGCCAGGAGCTGCTCGGACGCGCGGTTCCGGCCAAGCTGCGCGAGGAAGTCGAGCGCAGCCTCCAGACCGGCCTCCAGTCGCACGCCGTGGCGCGCCTGACCTCGGCCGACGGGCGGCGCTATCTCGCGTTTGCCTCGCGCACGCCCGGCCAGCGTCCGGGCATGGGCGGCATGGGCGGCATGTCGCCGGACCCCGGACCCGCGGAGGGCGGCACTGCGGCACGCGCCCCCGCTACCCCGGATGCAGGCGCCGCGCCCGGCCGCGCCACGGCCCCTGCCCCGGACGGTCCGGGTTCCGGCCGCGGTTTCGGCCCAGGCACCGGCCGCGGCTTCGGCCCCGGTCGCGGCGGTCCGGGCGGCTGGTTCGGCCTGCCGCCGGAGTTCGGCCGCCACGTGGGACGCTGGCTGCCGATCGTCGCCGCGACCCTGGCCAGCTTCCTGTTCGCCGCCCTGCTCGCCTGGTACTTCGCGCGCCCGATCCGCGCCCTGCGCAACGCCTTCGAAGCCGCCGCCGCGGGCGATCTCGCGCCCAAATTCGCCGAAGCCCGGATGGCGGTCGCCGGCGACGAGCTGGCCGAACTGGGCCACGATTTCGACCGCATGGGCGCCCAGCTGCGCACGCTGATGGAGGGCCAGCGCCGCCTGCTGCACGACGTCTCGCACGAACTGCGCTCGCCGCTGGCGCGCCTGCAGGCGGCGATCGGCCTGGCGCACCAGCAGCCGGACAAGATCGGCGCCTCGCTGGAGCGGATCGAACGCGAGAGCGTGCGCATGGACCGCCTGGTCGGCGAGCTGCTGACGCTGTCGCGCCTGGACGCGGCCAGCGAGCCGCCGGCGGCGGAGCCGGTCGATCTGGTCGAGATGGTCGATCAGATCGCGGACGACGCCCGCTTCGAAGCCGGCGCCCGCATCGACGTCGACGCCCCGGTCCCGGTAACGGTGAGCGGCGCTCCCGACCTGTTGTGGAGCGCGGTCGAGAACATCGTGCGCAACGCCGTCAAGCACGGCGGCGCCGCCGGCGCGATCGAGGTGGCCCTGCATCCGGAGGACGGTTCGGTGCACATCGAGGTGCTGGACCGCGGACCCGGCATCGCGGAGGAGCACCTGGGCCAGATCTTCGAACCCTTCTTCCGCTCGAATCCGGCGCAGAACAACGTCGACGGCCACGGCCTCGGGCTGGCGATCGCCAAGCGCGTGGTCGAGACCCATGGCGGGCGGATCACCGCGTCGAACCGCGACGGCGGCGGCTTGCGCGTGACGATCACGCTGCCACGTGATCTGAGCTGAGCTGAGCTAAGCGGGACTGTGCCGAGCTAGGGCTGAGGCGCGCTCCAGTAGCGCGCGTGCTCGTTTCGGTAAGCCTGGTAGTCGACGCCGCCACCGAAATCCAGCGTCACGGCGCCCGCTTCGTCGGTGCGCAGGCGCTGGATGCCGAGCTGGCCGTAGCGCTCGTAGACTTCCTTCTTCGGATGCTTGTAGCGGTTGCGGTAGCCGACCTGGAACACGCCGATGCTCGGATGCACGGCCTGCAGGAAGGCTGCCGTCGACGAGGTGCCGCTGCCGTGGTGCGGCGCCAGCAGGACGTCGGCGCGCAGCTGCTGCGCATTCGTGCTCACCAGCTTCGCTTCCTGGGCCGCCTCGATATCGCCGGCCAGCAGGATCGCCGTGCGCCCGTTCGTGATCCGCAGCGTGCAGCTGCGCGCGTTCGCCTTGGGGCCGGGATCGGCGTAGCTTGATGCGGCCGGGTGCAGCATCTCGAAACGCACGCCATCCCACTCCCACTGCTGGCCGGCCGCACAGCGCAGGTGATGCCGCGCCGCGCGCGCGATCGGGTGGCCGGCACCCAGCGAGGACGCCACCCAGCCGACCCGCTGCTCGCCCAGCACCGCCAGCGCGCCGCCGGTGTGGTCGGTGTCGCTGTGGCTGACGACCATGCCGTCGAGTTCTCCGATGCCGCGCATCCGCAGGTAAGGCAGCAGCACGCGGCTGCCGGCGTCGGCGCCGGGCGCGTATCCGGGGCCGGTGTCGTACAGCAGGCGGTGGCCGGCGGTTTCGACCAGCAACGCCATACCCTGGCCGACGTCGAAGGCGGTGACGCGGAACCGTCCGACTGAGGGATGCTCGGGCACCTGCAGCAGTAGCGGCAGCCAGGCGCTGGCACCCGCCCAGCGATGCGGCCAGCCGCGCGGCATCAGCATCCATAGCGTACCGCCCAGCGCCAGCAGGAACACCCAGGCTTGCGGCGCCGGGGCACGCCACACCGCCGCCGGCAGCGCGGACAGGTAGCCGAGCAGGGCCGCCAGACCCGCCACCGCGGCATGCGCCGCCGCCAGCAGCCAGCCGCACAGGGGTTCGGGCAGCAGGCTGCCCAACAGCGCCAGCGGCGTCACGATAAAGCTCACCAGCGGAATCGCGACCGCATTCGCCAGCGGACTGACCAGCGACACCTGCCCGAACAGCAGCATGGTCAAGGGCACCAGGCCCAGCGTCACCGAGCATTGCGTGCGCCCGGCCAGCGCCAGATTCGCCCGCAGTCCCGATTCGCGCGCGCCGATCCGGCCATGGCCGCCGAACAGGATCACCGCCACCGCCCCGAACGACAGCCAGAAGCCGGGCCACAGCACGGCCCAGGGGTCGAGCAGCACGACCACGCCGAGCGCCGCGCACAGCACGTGGGTGACGCTGGAGAGTCTTCCGAGCCACAGCGCCAGCGCGACCACCGCCAGCATGTAGAGCGTGCGCTGGGCCGGCACGCCGAAGCCGGCCAGCAGCACGTACAGCAGCGCCGCCACCGCCCCGACCAGCGCCGCCAGCTTCTGCGCCGGCAGCCGCAGCGGCAGCTGGGCGCCGGTGAAGAAGGAGCGCCGCCACAAGCTCGACGCCGCAAGCGCCGCCAGGCCAGCGATCATCGTGATGTGCAGCCCCGAGATCGAGATCAGATGGCCGATGCCGGTGCGGTTGAACACCTGCCAGTCCGACTGCTCGATGCCGCGCTGGTCGCCGATCACCAGCGCGACGATCACGCCCGCGTACTGGCGCCCTGCCAGCGCATGCAGGATGCGCTCGCGCAGCACGGCGCGGCAGCGCTCGACCAGGGTCGCGAAGCGCGGTACAAAGGCGTCCAGCCTGATGTTGGCATCGCCGGCGCGCACATAGCCGGTGGCGCGCACGCCCTGCTCCAGCAGCCAGGCCTCGTAGTCGAAGCCGCCGGGATTGGCATTGCCGTGCGGGCGCTGCAGGCGCACGCTGAGGCGCCAGCGTTCGCCGGGCATCACGGAGTCGGGCAGGATCGCTTCGCCGCGCCGGTCGGCGTACCAGGACAGGGCGATCCGGGGCGGGACGGTGGCGCCGGGCGTCTCGGTGCGCTCGACCTGCAGGTTGAAGCGCAGGCCCTGCTCGAAGCGGTATGGGAGGCTGTCGATGACGCCGATGACGGTGAGGTCGCGGCCCTCGTCGGCGGCCGGCAGTTGGGAGATCATTGCCTGGTGGGCCAGCAGGGCGGCCCAGGTGTAGCCGAGCAGGAGGCTCGTGAAGATCGTGGCGCAGGCACTGCCTGCACCCGAAACGTACCTGGCGGCCGCCCGCACAAGCACGATGAAGGCCAACGCACCGGCTGCGCAGGCAAGCATCTGGCCGGTAGAAGGAAGCGCGGCGGACATCTGGAGCGCCAGCACGCCAGCTGTGAAGCCCAGGATGGCGCTGCGCATGGTGACCTGAGGCCAGGGCTGGTTCAGGCCAGCTGTGACGACGGAATTCGTCCCCGGCGCCTGGTCGGGCGCAGCCGGATGCTGGAGGCGATGCCGTCCCACAGGGCGAGCAGGCTCGATCCGCTATCGTAGCCGGGCATCGTAACGAAGGCCATCGTCAAATCAGGGTGTTCGGCGAAGCCCAAGTGCATTGGGATGTGCGCAATTTTGCGTGCTGGTAACGGCTCGACAAAAAACGCGTGATCGATACAAACCTCCGGCTCGTCTGGAATCTCGCCCTCGCCGCTCAAACGCAGCCGCGCCAACAACGCTTCGACCGATCTTGCTCTCGCCTCGCCTCCATATTTCGCGGAGAGCCTTAAACTAAGACTGCCGGTATGGGCGTGAACTTCGGCCGACAACAACTCGTCCTCGTTCCGACGAGCCTTTTCCATCCAATAGCCTCCGTTGCGTCCAGAGATCCTGGTGCGACCAATCATCCCGGGAATGCGAAGATCACGAGCTTCGAACATTCCGCCGGAACCATCAGTTGCCGCTCCACGCGCAACGATTTCAGCCTCGCGCGCTGCTACTTGCTCCCGAAATACGGTTTCGCTTTCCGTGAAGGTGCCGACCTCGAATCCATTCACTACGTTTCCGGCGAAACTCATCCGGGTCTGGACCGGGACGTCGACGAGGTAGCGCCCGACGCATACGGTTTTCCTCGTTCCCATCAATTTTCCCACCTCAGACCGGTCGCTCACGCTGCGGACTTGGCTAGCTGCCCAGCTTCCAGCGCAGACAAGGAGTGCCAGCGAAAGGATATGGTAGACGCAATGGCGCATTTTCGTTATATCCCTAGGACCGTGTTACGGCTCACGCGAGGATTCTGCCGGATCAAGCCAGTCCCGGTGACTCATCGACGGGCACGCTATTCGACAGAGGAGAACCCGCCTGCGGCAATGAAGCCGGCTCGGCATGCCGCATCAATTGCCACCCGCTGCGACGGTGGATCAGTTCTGGTCCAACGGACTTTGCGAATACTCCAGCCGGCACCTGGAGTGTAGCGGCGGGCAGCACACTGCCCTGAGCAAACCAGCGCGTCCCGTCGAGTGCAGTGGGCTCATCACAGCGCCACCAGCCGCTGGCAGGACAGATCTCTCCGGTACGAACATAGCTTCCGAGTACGGCTGGCCGGGCGGTGCCGTTGACGATGTCCGCGCTACTCGGCGGCTCCGCAGCGGGCGCCAAGGCTACCGTCGTCGGGGTGCGTGGACGCAAGCGCTTGTCTACCAAAGTCCAGGCTGTTGGCTGTGTACTCTCCGCACTCGGCTGAATGCGCTTGAGCTTTTGCCAGAGTGTCTGGCGCGGCAACAGCAATGCCTGCGGCATGCGCTCGCCCTTGCGGACGTACTGCACCTGACCGCCGTGAACGCGAACCCCATTGCCGCCCTCGGTGCAGCGCCACCAGCCGGACTGGGGGCATACTTCGCGGGCTGTCGCCATTGTGCCCAATGTCGGCCCCTGCGGTTCGGGTAGTGGACCGGGCCGAGGCGGCGGACCGCTTTTACGCAGTCGAATACTCGAGGCGATGGAGTTCCACAGTTCCAGTAAAGCATCTTCGTGCAAACTTGTATCGACGGGCTTGCCCCCGGTGCGCTCGTTAATCCCAGTGCGGAGTTCCAGCGATAAGAGCGGTAGCGTTGGATCATCGGTCGCGCCAAGAGTTTCCCAGTTGAATCCGTAAGTTGTAGTAAAGTTAAACTCACGTGCGCGCAGCAAGACTTCTTCGCCATCTACGCCGTTGATGCTGCGCCTACCCGCACGTAGCTTCGTTATACGAAGCAAGACATCCGCGCTGGTAGTAGCGTCGGTTTGGGCGATTCGGGCAAGTAGACTTGGGCCGGGCCGCGAGCCTGCAATGCTCGCGAGAGTCAAACTTAGATCAGGATGATCAGGCAGCCCAAGATGCATGACTATATGCTCGTTCTTATGAGACGGAAGTGGTTCAACAAATACCGCCCGCGGGACGCAAAATCCTGGGGCCGCCGGAACTTCATCTTTCCCGCGAATGTGTAGACGAGCAAACAGTGCCTCGGCTTCTTTTGCGCTAGTCTCTTCCGTCGACTTGGCGGACAACGAGAAGCTGAGACCGTTAATGTGCGCGTGCACCTCTACCGACACCGACTCAAGGTAGACGCGACGTTCACCGTCCATCAAGTAACCGCGACTACGCCCATAAATCAAAGTCCGCCCAACCATACCGGGAACGCGCAAATCTCGTGCCGTTTCCACCCCGCCCTCAGTATCACTATCGGTGTCGTGCCGGTGCGCTTCAATGTCAGCCTCCCGGGCTATGATCCGCTCATGGAAAGCCGATTCGCTCTCTTCGGTTGTGACGAAATCGAAACCGTCCAGCATGCTGCCCGAAAATCCCACTTTCGCCTCGGCAGGCACATCGACAAGGTAGCGTCCGACGCATACCGTTTTCATGTTTTCCACCATTTTTGCCACCTCGGATCTGTCCCTCATACTGCGGACCTGGCTAGCTGCCCAGCTTCCGGCGCAGGCAAGGGCTGTCAGCAGAACGATCAGTTCTCGCCACCCGTGTTTCCTCATTAGCGTCATAGCAAGTTCTGCAATAGCTTGACGATGAGAGGATGGGGGTGCGGCTTCCCAGCACAGACACAGACGAGGCTTGCCGGCAGCACGACAAGCTGACGCCATCCGCGGCCATGTGCCGATGTCATGGCATCTCCTGTACCAACTTTGCGACGAGGTGCTGGGTCAGCAACAGGACCGCTTCGTCATTGAAGGAATTTTGGTGGTCTATTCCGCGAATTTCGAATATTTGTTTGATTTTCCCTCGTGGCCCCGCACCGGACTGCTGTGGCACCGTGCCATCGCCACCGATGTCCTGGCGCGCCGGTACGAACTCCAACAAAGTCTTTCCCTCAACTTTTACCCGTCGACCCACCGTTGCTCGATAACCTGTCAATGCCGCATTACGCAAGTTGGCTTCAGTGAACACCGCGCCATTAGCCGGATCGCGTGCCACCCAGCGTACTGCACCAAATGACTTATGCGCCGGGTCGGCACCGTAAAAAGCATACGTATTTGGATGATAATAAGTATCGAGTATTTCACGATGAAACCGCTCAGCGCTGTCCAACGCTTTGCGAATTCTCTCCCTAACGCCAAATTCTCCCTTATATTTCCCTGCCGGGTCGGCAAGGTCCGGATCAATCAGCCGGTACCAGGATCCTGTATCACGATAGAGGTCATACGGATTTCCAATTGGCAAATGTACTAGATCGCGGGGCACGTCTTTATTATTGACCCGGCTAAACAGACACACGTGCAGCCACGGACCCGGATATAAGTGATTCGGCAACAGTTGTAATGGACCCGGGGCTGTAGCCATCACTGGCATCGTCAATTCCGGACGCTCCCCAAGGATTTCCGCTACGACTCCCGCTTCGACGTTAGCACTTTTCCCATTGCTTGGACTCCAGCTTTCAGTTCCACAAGCAATCCTTCGATAAGACGCCGGAGCGCCTAGCGCGGGCATTACTCCGTGAATCACACCAAGGATCAGTTCGGGAATCTGCTTGGCGCAGGCGCGAGCGACCAGACCTCCCATCGAATGGGTCACGAGAATGACTTGCTTGCATTCGAGCTTGCGCTTGGTCCAGAATGCGATCGTACTTTCGATCCGCGCGCGCAGGCGCTTGGCCGATTCCTCACAGGACTCCAGCCAGTTATACCCGCACGCGTACACAGGAAAATAATGGCTGGCGTGCTTTTCCAACTCTTTTTCCGTGATCTTTTCCACACTACGCACACCCCACCGCGCCGGGTCGCAGGCCATTACCTGCTTCCAATGACGACATACGATCCGTACGTTGTCCAACGCATCCATCTCGAAAGTATGGTTCAGCCCAATCTCCAGGCTGTGCAGTAACTTGCCATAGGACTCCCAATGCACTTCACCCCAGTGGCGTTCGCGTACCTCCCCTTCGGTCGTCCCGTAATTACGCGCGTCTACCGGGAGGTGGATGTCGCCCCGATCGTCCACTTCAAGAGTTTCGCCATCAAAAATCTTTTGCCTGGTAACCGCATTACGCGCTTTCCATGTGTAGAGGGCCAGGATGCCCTCCGCACTTCCGTTCGGCGGTCGCCAAGCAGCTTCCCCTCGTTTTAATTCTTCATTCGCCGGCTCCTTCGGATCCCTCGCCGCCCGCAAATTAGTCCCCATGATCCCCGGCACCACAATCACCGGCACCACCTTCGACGGCGGCATCGTGAACAGACCACGGGTCTTGAGCGCCGTCGGCGTCAGCATCGTGCGTCCGGTCCAGCTGCCGTCCGGCTGAGGGACGAGGTTCGGCAAGGGGCGGGTCGGGTCGGGCATGCGCGCTCCGTATTCGTGGTGGGTCCCGGCTCAGGCGGCCGGGTCGCTTTCTTCGGGCAGGTAGGCCATGTCGACCCCGCCGATCATTTCCCCGATCAGCAGCGAGGTCCGGCCCTCGGCGTCGGTGCGTCCGGTTACGGTGCGGCCATCCTCGAATGTCGCGCGGTAGCGCTGGTTCGGGATCGGCGCGCCGGTCTGCAGGTGGCGCAGCACCACGTACTCATCCGTGTGCAGGTGCGAGCTCGGCATGCGCACGTCCTTCGGGCTCGCACCGCCGGGCTGGAAGTACATGAAATCGGAACCTCGGTGGATCTGCTGGCTGCTGCTCTGGTGCGTGATCTTGCCGTCGGCCCAGTCGGTGGTGGCGCCGGGCGCGATGATCTTCACCGCCGGCGCTTCCAGCTCGATGCGCTCGGCGGCGATCAGGCTGATGCGGCCGGACGACTTGATCTGGATATTGCCCAGGTGGGTCTGCACGACGATGTCGCCGCGGCCCGCGCCGAGCTTCATGCCCAGCTCGTGGGCGAACATGCTCAGGCCGCGCGCCGCGCGCAGGAAGATGTTGCGGCCGGTCGAGATCTCGGCGTCGCCGGCGCTGACCACGTCGAACTTGCGGGCCGCGCCCAGCGCCAGGTTGTCGCTGCTGGCGACGATGGCGCCGGCCGGGGCGCTGGCGGCGACGATCGCTGCGCCGCCCCCTGCTCCGCCCTCGGCCACGTTGCTGCCCTCGTGCCAGCGCTTGAGCTTTTCGACCAGGGCGGCCAGGCGCTGCTGCGAGGGCTCGTCCTCGTTGTGCACGGCCGCCAGCTGGCCGACTTCGTCGAGGATACCCTGCATGACTTCGGCCAGGCCGATCAGGCCGGCGCGCCCCAGCTGGCCGCCTTCGCCGCCTTCCGCGCTGATCAGGACGCCTTGCGCACCCCGCATCGCCACCGACAGTTCGCTGCGCAGTTCCGCGCCCTCGCCGCGTGGACTGCCGGCGCCATGATCGCGGGGCCCGGTCAGGTAACCCAGGTTGAGTTCCGAGGCGCCGTGGTCGCTGCCCAGCTGGGCGCTGATCTGGCCGCGGGTGTCGTCGAAGCGCAGCTGGTTGCCGCGCCCGCCGCCGATCTCCCGGCTGCGGGTGCCGGACAGGTAGCGGTTACCGGGCAGGCTGCCGGCGTCCTTGAAGGCCGGCGGCACCGAGCGCTGGTTATACAGTTGCGCCAGGATGATGGGCCGGTCCGGGTCGCCGCCCAGGAAGGCCACCAGCACCTCGGTGCCGACGCGCGGCAGGCCGACGGCACCGGACTGGTGCTGGCTGCCGCTGCCGTTGCCGGCCCAGTTCGACGCTACCCTCACCCATGCCGAATCTGCCGGGCTGCCGGAGGCGCCGGCGCCGTGCGCATGGCCGTGGTCGGCGGCGCGCATGCCGGGGAAGCGGATCTTCACCCGGCCCAGGGCGTCGCAATGCACGTCCTCGTTCGCCGGGCCGACCACGATCGCGCTCTGCAGCTGCGGATGCGGAAGGTCGGCGCGCGGATCGAAGGCCGGCACGATGGGGATGCCGCGCCGTACCGCCGTGAAGGCGATCCGCACACGTCCGGCGGCATCGGGAGCGAGCGCCGGATCAGGCGCGCCGAGCGGCTTCGACACCGGCACGGCCAGGTCGCGCGGCAGGTTGTTGTCCGCCACCACGCGCAGCTCGGTGATCACGAAGTCGCGCTCCGGGGCCGGATGGGTATCGATCTCGGGATGGTCTTCGAGCGAAAAATACTGGCCGGCGCAGAAGTCGCGCACGCTGCCTTCGCCGTGGAAGCACTTCGATTCGAATTCGTTGCGGCTCATGCGCACGTGCCCCAGGCGCCAATGGTCCTCGACGTCGTCGCCGGCATGCGGCATCTCGATCAGGTAGTCGTCGAGGGTGGCGGCGAGCTGGTTGCCGCTCGGACCCTGGTCGGCCATGCTGCGCGCGCTGGCGGTCATGAATTGCGCGCCGCCCGGGTTCTTGTAGTCCCAGCTGTGACGGGTGGTGATGCCCGGCTGCAGGCGGCGCGCGGCGGTCCAGGAGGTGACGGTGTCGCGGCCGTCGGCGACGCCGTCGCGGTGGTAGCGCACGCTGCCGGCGGCATTGCGCGGCAGGTTGCCGGCGTCGCTGAACAGCACCAGCGTGTGCGCCGGGGTGCGGTCGTGCACCGGGTCGACGGCCGTGTTGCGGCTGCGCCCGGAGCGGAACACCCAGCCGATGCCGCGCCGCTTCAGCAGTCGCCGTACGAAGGCGGCGTCGGATTCGTTGTGCTGCATGGTCTGTTCGCGCGGCGGGTACTGGCGCATGTCGAACAGTGGGTCGACCTCGACTTCGAAGGCATTCGCCAGCACGGTACTGGACTGGCGCCATTCGTCGCACAGCAGCTGCACGATCTCGAGCTCGTTCTGGTAGCGGAACACGCGGCTGTTGGTGCGCTTTTCCATGACCGCGAAGACGTCGCGCAGCACCAGTTCGTAGGCCGCCAGGGCGCCGTCGGAATCGCCGGCGCGTGCTTCGGTGACGAGGCCGCAGACGCTGCGAACCTGTCCGCGGTCGGTGACGAACTGGATTTCGGCGGGCAGCGCGATGAATTCCTTGAGCGGCAGGTGCGGGCTGCCGGCCAGGCAGGCCACACGGTATTCGATGCCGCCGCAGACCGCCTCGCTGCCCACCACCCGCTGGGGCAGCAGGATGTCCTCGGCGAGCTGCCCGGCGTGCGCCAGGCGCAGGCGCAGGGGGCGATGGGCTGTATTCAGGAACTCGCTCGCGCTCTCCACCATGTCTCCTGTATGCATGCCGCAGTACGGCAGGAGCACTCATTCTTCCACGCCTCGGCTGGCAAACCGTTGCCGTGTGTCATACGGTTTCGGGCGGTTCAGGACTGAACTTCAGCGGGGCGGAATGGTCGTGGCTCCCCTGGATCCGGGGGCGACGCATGCCAAGGTGCGCGCCACGGGCCGGTCGGGTGCGCGCGGCGGCACCAAGCGCGCCGGATAGGTACGCGCGTGCGGGATTAGGCGCAGTTCAAGATGCGAGCAGGTTTTTCAGGCGCGGGATCGCGGCCAGCGCGCTGCGCCGGGTGGCGCCGCGGACTTCGTCTTCCGGCACGCCGCGCAGCGCGGCCAGCATGCGGCCGATTGCCGGCAGCTCCTCGGGGCTGTTGCGGCCCGGGTGGATCCAGCTCGGGGCGATGTCGGGCGCATCGGTTTCCAGCACGACGGCATCCAGCGGCAGCTCCAGCGCCAGGCGCCGGATCTGCAACGCGCGCGTAAAGGTCATGGCGCCGCCGAAGCCGAGCCGGAAGCCCAGGTCGATGAAGTTTTGCGCCTGCTGGAAGCTGCCGTTGAAGGCGTGGGCGATGCCGCCCGCGGGACGAATCTGGCGAACGTGCTTGAGCACCTGGTCTTGCGAGCGGCGCACGTGGGTCAGCACCGGCAGCCCGAAGTCGCGCGCGATGCGCAGCTGCTCGCGGAAAAAACGCTCCTGCTTCTCGCGCATCGCCGGCTCGCACAGCATCGGGATGAAGAAATCGAGGCCAATCTCGCCGATGGCGACAAAGCGCGGGTCCCGCATCGACGCTTCGACCAGGCGGCGCAGCAGTGCCAGGTCGTCTTCCTGCGCCTGCGGCACGAAGATCGGGTGGATGCCGAGCGCATAACTGGCGTTCGGCGCGCCATGCGCCAGCTCCTTCACCACCGCGAAGTTGCCGCGTTCGACGGCCGGGATGACGATCATCGACACCCCGCCCCGCCCGGCGCGCGCCGCGATCTCCAGCGAGTCGGGCAGCGCGCCGAACTCGTGGGCGTCGAGGTGGCAGTGGGTGTCGATCCACATGGCTGTGTCATTCCTGCGGCTGCAGGCCGTGCTCGGTCAGGCGCAGTATACGGTCGCAGCGGCGCGCCAGCTCGGGGTCGTGGGTGACGATCACGAAGGCGGTGCCGAGGGTGCGCGACAGTTCCAGCATCAGGTCGAAGATGGTCTGCGCGGTGGCATGGTCGAGGTTACCGGTCGGTTCGTCGGCCAGCACGCAGGCCGGTTCCGTCACCAGGGCGCGCGCCAGGGCCACGCGCTGGCGTTCGCCGCCCGACAGTTCGCCGGGACGGTGGATGGCGCGCTTGGCCAGCCCGACCCGCGCCAGCATGGCTTCCGCGCGCGCCACCGCGTCCGCGCGCTTCATGCGCCGGATCAGCAGCGGCATGGCGACGTTGTCCAGCGCCGAGAATTCCGGCAGCAGGTGGTGGAACTGGTAGACGAAGCCCAGCGACGCGTTGCGCAGCTCGCCGCGGCGGGCTTCCGACAGCGCCGCGACATCCTCGCCCTGCAGGATCACGGCACCGCCGCTCGGCGTATCGAGGCCGCCGAGGATATGCAGCAGGGTCGACTTGCCGGAGCCGGAAGCGCCGATGATGGCCACGCGTTCGCCGCGACCGATCGAAAAATCGATATTGTCCAGCACCTGCACCGCATAGTCGCCCTCGCGGAAGGTCTTGCCGACGCCGCGGCAGGACAGGACCGGCGCACCGGCCGCGGTATTCATATTGCTCATTACTTCACTCCGCATTTCATTCATAGCGCAATGCTTCCGCAGGTTTCACGCGCGAAGCCGACCAGCTTGGGTACAGCGTCGCCACGAAGGCCAGCAGCACCGACACGCCGCCGATCTTGAAAACGTCCGGCCAGCGCATATCCGAGGGGATTTCGCTGATCAGGTAAATATCCTTCGACAGGAACTGGACCCCGAACAGGTGCTCGATGAAGGGCACGATCACGTCGATGTTCAGGGCCACCAGCACGCCCAGGCAAACCCCGGCCAGGGTGCCGAGGATGCCGACCAGCGCGCCCTGGACCATGAAGATCTTCATAATCGAGCGTGGCGAAGAACCCAGGGTGCGCAGGATCGCGATGTCGGGCTGCTTGTCGGTCACCGTCATCACCAGTGTCGAGACCAGGTTGAACGCGGCCACCGCGATGATCAGGGTCAGGATGATGAACATCATCCGCTTTTCGGTCTGGACGGCGGCGAACCAGTTGGCGTTCAGCTTCGACCAGTCGCGCATGACCAGGTCGCCGGACATCGATTTCTTGAGCTCCGCTGCCACCAGCGGCGCCTGGTTCATGTCGGCGATGCGCAGGCGCAGGCCGTTCGGCGCGCTCAGGCGTTCCATGCGCTCGGCGTCCTGCAGGTGCACGAAGGCCATGGCCGAGTCGAATTCGTAGTGGCCGGCCTCGAAGATGCCGACCACGGTGAAGCTGCGGGTACGCGGCACCATGCCGGCCGGCGTGGTCTGGGCCTGCGCCAGCATCATGGTGACCTTGTCGCCGATGCCGACCCCGAGCGAGCGCGCCAGCACGTAGCCGAGCACGATGTCGAATTCGCCCGGACGCAGGTTCTGCAGGCTGCCCTGGCGGACCTGGCGGCCGACGTCCGACACCTTGTGCTCTTCTTCGGGCAGGATGCCGCGGATGACCGCCGGCTTCATCACGTCGTCGCGCACCAGCAGGCCCTGGGTTTCCACGAAGGGCGCGGCGCCGCGCACCGCCGGGTTGCGGAACGCTTCCTGCTCGGCCTGGCGCCAGTTCGGCATGCCGCCGCTGGCATCGAATACCTCGATATGGGCCAGCACCGACAGCATCCGGTCGGTCACCTCCTTCTGGAAGCCGTTCATTACCGACAACACGACGATCAGCGCGGCCACCCCGAGCGCGATTCCGGACACCGAGATCAGGGAAATGAAGGAAATAAAACTGTTGCGGCTGCTGCGCTTGCCGGCACGCGTGTAGCGCAGGCCAACCAGCCATTCGTACGGCAATTTGTGGATGATGCTCATGGACCCCGTATTCGGTTGTAAATGTTTCTTGGCCCCGCAGTGTGCCATACAACGCTCATCCATGTGAGGGGTTGTCACGATTGAAATGGAGGTTGCCCGCGTGGACGCTGCGGTTCTCGCGGACCGCCCATTTGGCCTACAATACCGGCATGGCCCACATTTCGCTCGTCCTGCCGTTCGCCCTCCCCGTTCCCGAATTCGCCCCAGACCTGGTCCGCGCCCTCCAGGCCCCGGCCCTGGCGGCACTATTGTCGCGGGCGTCGGGCGCGTCGCTGCACCCGCTCGAGCCGACCGCGCGCGTGCTGCCGCACGAGCTGTGGATCGCGCGCAAGCTCGGCCTGGCCAACGGCGTGGCGCCCGGCATCGCCGCCAGCAGCATGCGCGGCTACGGGCTCGACCCCGGCGACGGCACCTGGTTCGTCGTCAATCCGGCGCATATCCAGATCGCCAGCTCGCACCTCATGATGGGCGACTTGCGCCAGCTCGACCTGCGCGAGATCGAGGCCCGCGCCCTGTTCGAGAGCGCGCGCGCCTGCTGCGAGGAGGCCGGCCATGCCCTGCAGTACGGCGCGCCCGACACCTGGTTCCTGCGCGCCGACGAGTGGGAGGGCATCCAGACCGCGAGTCCGGACGCCGCGGTCGGCATGAACCTGACCGACTGGGTCCCGACCGGCACCCAGTCGCGGGCTTTCCGGAAGCTGCAGAACGAGGTGCAGGTCAACTGGTACACCCATCCGGTGAACGCGCAGCGCGAAGGCCGTGGCCAGGCGCCGATCAACGCGATCTGGCCCTGGGGCGCGGCCAGCGTCGCCGCCGAGCATGCGCAACGACTGGTGGCGCGCGCCGCCGGCAAGCTGGCGCAGCCGCCGAAGATCGCCGCCTATGCGACGCCGGGCTGGCTGACGGCCCTGGCCGACCGCCGCCTGGACAGCCTGGCCGGCATCGTCTCCGTGCTGGACGAGGCCGGCAACGACGAGGGCGGCCGCCTGCTCGTGTGCGGCAACGTGGCCGCGCCGGCCATCGCCGCCGACTGGCACGGCTGGCTGCAGCAGATGCAGGCCCTCGAGGAGGCGCTGTTCGCGCCCCTGCTGGCGGCGCTGAAACAAGGCCGCATCAAGACCTTGCGGCTGGTGCTGAGCCACCGCGACGGCCACCTGGAAACCACCACGACACCGATGTCCCAGCGCAAATTCTGGCGCCGTCCGACTTTGGAACGCCTCACTTAAAGCCATCAACGTGAAGACCCGCATTGCCACCCGCCCCTGCCCCGACCGCCAGACCGAGCTGCTGCGCCAGGGCGGAATCCACCCCGTGCTGGCCCGCGTGTATGCGGCGCGCGGCCTGTCCGACCCGCGCGAGCTGGCCAGCGAACTGCAGGCCCTGCTGCCGCCGGGCGCGCTGATGCAGATCGATGCCGCGGCCGTCTACCTGGCCGATGCGATCGCGGGCGGCAAGAAGATGACCATCGTCGCCGACTACGACTGCGACGGCGCCACCGCCTGCGCGACCGCCCTGCGCGGCCTGCGCGCGATGGGCGCGCGGGTCGATTACATCGTCCCGAACCGCTTCGAGTACGGCTACGGCCTGACCCCGGAAATCGTCGCGCTGACCGCGCGCGAGAAGTCGCCCGACATCATCATCACGGTCGACAACGGCATCGCCAGCATCGACGGCGTCGAGGCGGCGCGCCAGCGCGGCATCGAAGTGGTCGTCACCGACCACCACCTGCCGGGCGACGCCTTGCCGGACGCGCGCGTGATCGTGAATCCGAACCAGCCCGAATGCGGCTTCCCCAGCAAGCACCTGGCCGGGGTCGGAGTTGTGTTCTACGTGCTGCTGGCCGTGCGCGCGGAACTGCGCCGGCGCGGCGTGTTCGACGCCGCCTCACAGCCCAAACTGGACTCCCTGCTCGACCTGGTCGCGCTGGGCACGGTGGCGGACGTCGTGAAACTCGACACCAACAACCGCATCCTGGTCGCGCAGGGCCTGAAGCGCATGCGTCAAGGGCGCATGCATGCCGGGATCGCGGCGCTGTTCCGCGTGGCCGGCCGCGAAGCGCGCTGCGCCTCACCGTTCGACCTCGGCTTCGCGCTCGGTCCGCGCCTGAACGCCGCCGGCCGGCTGGAAGACATGTCGCTCGGGATCGAGTGCCTGGTGACCGACGACGAAGACCGCGCCTGGGCGATCGCCCAGCAGCTCAACGAGATCAACCTGAAGCGCCGCGAGATCGAGGCCGAGATGCAGGACACCGCCCTGCTGCACCTGGACGACTTCCAGCCGCAGGACGCCAGCACCATCGCCGTGTTCGACGACGGCTGGCACCAGGGCGTGATCGGCATCGTCGCCTCGCGCCTGAAGGAGAAGTTCTACCGCCCGACCATCACCTTCGCCCCGGCCGGCGACGGCTGGATCAAGGGCTCGGGCCGCTCGATCGCCGGCTTCCACCTGCGCGATGCGCTCGACCTGGTGTCCAAGCGCGTGCCCGGCATGATCGACAAGTTCGGCGGCCATGCGATGGCGGCGGGCCTGTCGATCCGGCTCGAACACTTCGACACCTTCCGCGAGGCCTTCGAAGCGGTCGGCCGGGCCTGGCTGAGCGAAGCCCAGCTCGAGCGCGTGGTCGAGACCGACGGCCCGCTGGAAGACGATTTTTATACCGTGCAGTTCATCGAACTGCTCGACAGCCAGGTCTGGGGCCAGGGCTTCGCGCCGCCCGTGTTCTGCGACGAGTTCCGCGTGGTCAGCCAGCGCATCCTGAAGGACAAGCACCTGAAGCTGCTGCTGGAGAGGAACGGCCGGCGCTACGATGCGATCTGGTTCGGCAATACCGCATCCCTGGGCGAGCGCGCGCGCGTGGCGTTCCGGCTCGACGCCAACGAGTACAACGGCGTCACCAAGGTACAGCTCCTGGTCGAGCACGCCGAGCCGGCCTGATTCATGACGGTCGCGATCGATCCGCAGGAGGTCGAGTTCAGCGCGATCCGCGCGCAGGGGCCGGGCGGCCAGAACGTCAACAAGGTCTCCTGCGCCGTGCACGCGCGCTTCGACGTCGCCGCGTCCTCGCTGCCGGCAGCCGTCAAGGAGCGCCTGCTGGCCATGCGCGACAGCCGCATCACCGAAGATGGCGTAGTCGTGCTGAAGGCCCAGCAGTCGCGCAGCCTGGAAGCCAACAAGGAAGACGCGCTGCGGCGCCTGCAGGAACTGGTCGACAGGGCGGCCGTGGTGCCAGTCGCGCGGCGGCCGACCAAGCCGACCCGCGGCTCCCAGCGGCGCCGGCTGGACGCCAAGACGCGCAGCGGGCAGATCAAGGCTCTACGGGGCAAGGTCAACGAATAGAAGACTTGACCCTCATCAAACCGGGGTCAGACTCCCGATTTTGGCAAAAGCTCAGAAGAAGTTGCCAAAAGTCGGAGTCTGACCCCGGTTTGGTTTAGGTCAAGGTGTATTTACTTTCGGCTTGCAATTGCACGGCTGCTCGCCGCGGTCGAACACGACGCGCCAGCGCCCGGGCGCTTCCAGGCGCCAGATCGAGTTGAAGCGCCCGATGCGCTTGCCGCTGGCGTCGTAGACCGGGCCGCCACTGTAGGCCAGGGTACCGGAATCGACCACCTCGACCTCTTCCGGCTCCCATGAGAATGGCGCCTGCGCACCGTCGTAGTATTTGCGCCAGGCGCCGGCGACCGCTTCGCGCCCGCGCAGCACACCGTTCGGTCCGGAAAAGAACACCGCTTCGTCGGACAGGAAACCCGTAAAGGCCGCGTGGTCGCGCGCCTTCATGGTCGCCGCGAAGGCGCGCTCGACCGCCGCGACCTGCTTCTTCAGCTCGGCATTCGACGGCCGCGCCGCGCTGCCGAAGGCCAGCAGAACCACGCTGATGCACAACACCCCCATCGACAGCAGACGCATGCGTCCTCCACGTTCGAGCTTAACAAGCAAACAATTTTGTCATGGCAATACAATTTGCACAAGAACCTTGCAGCGAGTCCGGAAGCGGAGTATAAATAGTCCGAAATCGGAGGATCCCTATGAGTCGCGCTTACGCTTATCCAAAAAGCCGCTTCGAACCCGCGGTGCTGGTCGACCTGAACGACAAGGCCCAGCGCGAACGTCTGTCGCGCTCTGCGCTGCTGGGCTTCTTCCAGCTCGCCGGCGCCTGGCAGGTACGCGACGACGATGCGCGCGAACTGCTGGGCGGGGTCTCGTCGTCCGCTTTCTACGCGTGGAAGAAGCAGCCCGACCGGCTGCTGGAAGTCGACCGCATCACCCGCATTTCCTACCTGCTCGGCATCTACAAGGCGCTCCACATCCTGTACGGCGACAAGCTGGCCGACGAATGGGTGCACCTGCCGAACAGCAACCCGGTCTTCAATGGCCGTACCCCGCTCGCCTTCATGCTGGGCGGCGGCCTGCTGGCCATGCAGACGGTGCGGCGCCTGCTCGACGCCCGCCGCGGAGGGCTGTGAGTGAAGCCGGTACCGAGGCTGTCCCAGCTGCGCCAGTTCGACACCGTCCGCCTGATCCCGTCCCGCTTCGCCGATGCCGAAGACTCGGTGCTGGCCCCGCTGGCCGAAAACGATGCCGTGCTGCGCGACCTGTTCGACCTGGACAACGCCACCAACGACCGCCTGCGCGGCGAATCCGGCCTCCTGCTCGGGATCGGCATGGACGAGCTGGTATTCGGCGTGCCGAACTTCCGCATGATCAATGCCGCCTACACCTATGCGCGCCCGGAAGGCAGCCGCTTCAACGACGGCGAGCGCGGCGCCTGGTACTGCGCCTTCGAGCTGGAAACCGCGCTGGCCGAGGTGATCTTCCACAAGACCGTCGAATACCAGGAGATCGACCGCTTCGACGACAGCGTCAGCTACCAGGCCCTGCTGGCCGACTTCAGCGCCGGCTTCCACGACCTGCGCGGCGACCTGCATTCCCCGAACCCCTGGGCCGACTGTCTCGACCCGGCCAGCTACATCGCCTCGCAGCGGCTGGCGGCCGAACTGCTGGACGCCGGCTCGATGGGCATCATCTACCCCAGCGTGCGCGGTCCCGGAGGCAGCAACCTGGCCTGCTTCCGCCCGGCCCTGGTCGGGAATGTCCGCAAGGGACAGGCGTATCGGTTAACATGGGCGGGCTCGCCGACGCCCACCGTCGACGCCATCTGAAGATTCGATAGCATGAACATGAAAACCGATCCCCTGAAAGACACCGAACTGCACGACAAGATCAACCGCGAGACCGCCAGGATCAACTGGTCCGAGCTGGAGCGCCATTTCGCGCACGGCGCCGTGATCTGGGTGAGCCATGAACTCGACCTGGTCGAGGTGGCGCTGCGCATCGCCCACGACGACAAGGAAGCCATCGCGCGCTGGATGAGCGAGGGCAAGGTGGCGAAGGTGTCGGGCGCCCAGGCCCTGGAGTGGCAAGCGCTCGATGCGCGCCTGTGGGCCTCGGTGGTCAGCCCCTTCGTGCTGGTGCAGCAGGACAAGGCCGCGCCCAAGGACACCCTGCACTGATCAACGCAGCGTGAGGTAAACCTGGCGCGGCGCGGCAGCTTCGAGCTGGAAGGTATTCACCAGCCCCGCCAGCTGGTCGGCCTGGCCGCGCAGCGATTGCGCGGCTGCCGACGCTTCCTCCACCAGCGCCGCGTTCTGCAGCGTCATCTCGTCGAGCTGGGCGATGGCGCCGTCGACGCGTTCGATGTCATCGCTCTGCGCGCGGGTCGCGTTCGAGATGTCGTCCATGATGTCGTTTACCCTGTGCACACCGTCGACCACGGTGCGCATGGTCTGGCCGGCCTGCGCCACCAGTTCGGTGCCGGCGCCGACCTTGCTCACCGAATCCTCGATCAGCGCCTTGATTTCCTTGGCCGCCGCGGCCGAGCGGTGTGCCAGGTTACGCACCTCGGTCGCAACGACCGCGAAGCCGCGCCCCTGCTCGCCGGCGCGCGCCGCCTCCACCGCCGCGTTCAAGGCCAGGATATTCGTCTGGAACGCGATGCCGTC
>NZ_JBKFGF010000028.1:0-70251 GCF_051233485.1 Massilia sp. LXY-6 | reverse complement strand
TCCCGGCCCAGCAGCCTGCTGGCGGCGATGAGTGCGATGCGCGACAGCCTGTCCGGCATCGTCGGCAAGGTTCGCAGCGGCACGGACGCGATCGCGTCCGCTTCAGCCGACATCGCCACCGGCAACCTCGACCTGTCGCGGCGCACCGAGGCGCAGGCCGCCGAGCTTGCCCAGGTGGCCGGCGCCATGAAAGCGCTGATCGCCTCGGTACGCCGCAACGCCGCCTACGCGGCCGAGGCCAGCCGGCTGGCCTCGGCCGCGTAGGCGGCGTTGCGGCGTACCGAGGCGATCAGCGCTTTCATGGCGCCGGCCACCTGGGCAAGCTCGGCGGCCTGCGCCTCGGTGCGCCGCGACAGGTCGAGGTTGCCGGTGGCGATGTCGGCTGAAGCGGACGCGATCGCGTCCGTGCCGCTGCGAACCTTGCCGACGATGCCGGACAGGCTGTCGCGCATCGCACTCATCGCCGCCAGCAGGCTGCTGGGCCGGGAGCGGCGGGTGTCGACGCTGTGCTGCAGCTCGCCCCTGGCAATCGCATGGGCCACGCTGGACGCATAGGCCGGCTCGCCGCCCAGTTCGCGCAACAGGCTGCGCGTTAGCGCCAGGCCGATGGCGGCCGCCAGCAGCACGCACAGCGCGCTCAGGCCGGCGATGGTCCAGCGCGCCGAACCCGCGGACTCGCCGGCGGCGGCGCCGGCACGGGCGCTCTCGGCCTGCAGCTGCTTGAGCAGCACGTCGACGTCGGCGACGATCTTGCGCCGCAGCGGTGAACAGTCCTGGACCAGGAAGCTGCCGAAAGCGTCCATTTGCCCTGTCGTGCGGTATTTGCGCGGACGCTGGAGTTCGCGGGTCATGGTTTCCAATTCTGTACGTATCTTCAGGTACTGGGCGTCGCCCTGCAGCGCAAGGTCGAGCTTCGCCAGGGCCGCCTGGTAGATGCCGACCTGCTGATCGACCAGGTCGAGTTCACGCATGGCCTCGGCGGCGTCGCTGAAAATGAACGCGTTGCGCGCTGCGATACCGGTCTGGTCCAGCGCCTCGCGCAAGTCGTACAAGGGTTCCAGCCGGGTCCTGCGCAGGCTGTCGGCCGCCGTCAGCGCATCCCCGATGCCGCTCACGCGCCCAATGGCGAATACCGCCAACACCAGCGTGACCAGCACGACGAGCGCGAAAGCGCCGTACAATTTTGTTGATATTCCAACATTCTTGATTCTCGCTCGCATCCCTCATCCAGTATGTATGTGCGTCTTTTCAAGACATGAATTGACGAAAATGACGGAAGACTGCCCGATATAGGCAAACTCAGCAAACTATTTCGTGAATTTGAGCAATTTTCCGTTGCGAAATACAAACTTTTACAGGCGAGCAAGGTGCCAGGCGCCAGGGAATTCGAAGAAAGAAAGATTCGTACAAAGTTATCCGCTATACTAGTGGAACAAGAGGAAGTTTATGCACAGCAATATTAAATCGGACGATCCAGTCATGACCACGAGCGAGGTCGCACGCCTGTTGGGCGTTGCCACCAGCACGGTGCAGATCTGGATGGAAAGCGGCGCGATCGAATCCTGGAAAACGCCGGGAGGACATCGCCGTACCCGCCTGAGCCTGGTCCAGGGCCTGCTGCATGGGAAGGACGACAACCCCAACCTGCGTCCGGCTGCCAGCAACGATAAGGAATTCCTGCCTGCGGCCGAGCCGAGGTATCCGGTGGCGGCCGACGAGCGGGCCCGCCTCGCGGCCGTCGGTGCCAGCGGCCTGGTCGACACCGACGAGGAAGCCCGCTTCGATCGTATCGTGCGCCTCGCCACCATGGTGACCGGTTCACCGATCGCCCTGATCTCGCTGCTGACCTCGACCCGCCAGTGGTTCAAGGCCAGGGTCGGTCTGGCGCCGCGCGAAACCCCGCGCGACTGGGCCTTCTGCTCGCATGCCGTGCTGCAGGATGAGCTGTTCATGGTCGAAGACGCCCTCGGCGACCAACGCTTCCGCGACAATCCCTTGGTCCAGCAGGATCCGCATATCCGTTTCTATGCCGGCGTGCCGCTGCGCGACCGTTCCGGCCACCCGCTGGGCACCCTGTGCGTGATCGACCGCGAGCCGCGCCGCCTGCGCGCCTCGGAAGTCCAGGGCCTGCTCGACCTCGCGGCAATCGCCTCCGCCGAAATCCAGTCCAGCCGCGCGCAGCGTTTCTGAACGGCGCCGCCGTGCGCGGCGCCTTCTTTATTTCCCCAGGTCGACCGCGTACAGCGCGAAGCCCTTGCCCTGGCCATCGTCCGCAGCCAGCTGCGACACGTTGTCCAGCCCGGCCGCGCGCGCCAGTTCCAGCTTGCCCGGCGCCGAGTGGAATACCACCGGCCCCTTCGTCTGCACCTTCTTGAAACGCCAGCTGCGCTGGGCGCCGTTGGCCGCGCGGGTCAGGCGCTTCGCTTCCTTGATATAGGCGATCAGCACGTCGCGGCTGGCGTCGGGCGAGGCCCATACGGTCCGGCTGCCGTCCAGCCCCGGAAACTTGCCGCCGCCGCTGGCGCGGTAGTTGTTCGTCGCAACCAGGAATTCCTGGCCCGCCGCCAAGGGCGCGCCGCGCAGCAGCAGGTTCTGGATGCGCCGGCCCGGTGGCTGGGTCACGTCGATCTCGTAGCTGAGCTCCGGCGCGGTGACGGTATCGAAGTTATAGCCGGCGAAGCCCGTGTCGACCAGCTCCTGGGGCGTGGTCTGGTCCGGGTCGATGGTATTGAAACGGCTCGCCGCCTTCTCCAGCCATGCCTTCAGGGCGGCGCCGTCGACCTTCACGACCGCGAGGGCATTCGGATACAGGTACAGGTCGGCCGCGTTGTTGAGCGCCAGGTCGCCGGCCGCGACATCGGTATAGTCGGCCGCGCCGGCCGAGCCGCTCTTGAACGGCGCCGACACCGACAACACCGGCAGTTTCGCGTATTGCGGCAGGTTCGCCGCGACGTAGCGCCGCACGTAATCGGCCTGGGCCTGGTTCACGACCTGGATCGCGGAGACGTCGCCGACATCGGCGAAATAGGTCGACATGCGGAAGTCCGCGCTGCCGATCGGCGTCTTGACGTAGCGGATCGTCGCTTCGTGCTCCTCGCGCACCAGCGCCATCACCCGCGGATCGGGAGCGACATAGTGTTTGTCAGGCTGCTGGGTCGTGCGGTTCTCGACGATCGCGGCATCCCGGTCGGCATGCCAGCGCTTGCCGTCGTAGCGCAGCTGCAGGCGCACCACGCCCAGGTTCTTGCCCCACAGGTTGGCCATCACGGTCGGCACGCCGAACACCCTGCCCTTGACCTTGTCGACGTGCGCCAGGTTGAACTGCGCGACGCTGCTGGACGGATTCGGGAAGGGCTGGTGCGAATGGCCCAGCAGCAGCGCGTCGATACCACCACGCGTGCCGCCGGCCTGGGCACCGAGCTGCGCCAGGTAGTAATTCCCGTTTTCCATCGTCGGCGAATACGGGCTGTCGTCCAGGCCGCCGTGCGAGATCGCCACGACCAGTTCGGCGCCCTTCGCGCGCATCTCGGGCAGGTAGCGTTGCGCGGTTTCGACCAGGCCTTCGGTATAGATCTTCCCCTCCAGCCAGCGCCGGTCCCAGTTCAGGATGGCCGGCGGGGTGAAACCGATGATGCCGACCTTGACGCTGGCCTCGAAGGGTTTGCCGTTCGCATCCACCGCCTTGATGCGCTTGGTGAGGATGCGGTAGGGGGTGAACAGCGGCTTGTGCGTCTTGCTGCTGTAGACATTCGCCAGCACCACCGGGAAGCCCGGCCCGGCGCAATGCTTGTCCGGTACTCCCTCGACGTCCAGGTGCTGCCCGGTCACCTGGCCCAGGTAGGCCAGGCCGAAATTGAAATCGTGGTTGCCGATGCCGATGCCGTCGTAGCCGATCTTCTGCATCGCTTTATAAATGCCCAGCAACTGCCCGCAGCGCAGCGGTTCGACGGTGGCCTGGTAGTCGCCCAGCGCATTGCCCTGGATGGTGTCGCCGTTGTCGAACAGGAGCGTATTCGGGAAGTCGCGGCGTGCCTGGGCGATCAGCGAAGCGGTACGGTCCAGGCCCAGCGAGGGATCGTCGGCGAGCTTGAAGTAGTCGTAGCCGACCACGGCGGAGTGCAGGTCGGTGGTTTCCAGCACCGCCAGCTCGGCACTGGCGCCGGCCTTCGGCCCGCCAGCGAGGGCGGGCGCGCAGACGATGAGGGTGGGCAGGACGAGGCAGAGCGGGCGGCGGAGACGGTGTTTCATGAGTCCATGATAAGTCAGGCGCCGGCAGAGCGGCAAGGAAACCATCCGAAACCCTGCCGACGGCGCCGGCTGCGGTATAATCTCCGGTTCGATTCAACCCACTAAAAATACGTCACCGACCATGGAAGCTGAACGCATCAATGCCCTTTCCGCCCTGCTGAACGACCTGAGCAGCCGTGAAGCCGAACTTCGGAGGTATCTTTGACTTCGATCGGAAGTCAGAGAAACTAGAACAGGTCAACCAGGAACTGGAAGACCCGACCGTCTGGAACGACCAGAAACGGGCGCTGGAACTCGGCAAGGAAAAGAAGGCGCTGGAAGGCGTCGTCCTGACGCTGGAAAAGGCCCGGTCCGACCTGAACGACTCGCGCGACCTGTTCGACATGGGCCGCGAGGAAGGCGATGACGACACCATCGCCTCCGTCGAAGGCGACGCCGAAGAGATCAAGAAGGTCATCGAGCAGATGGAATTCCGCCGGATGTTCAGCAATCCGATGGACCATGCGAACTGCTTCATCGACATCCAGGCCGGCGCCGGCGGCACCGAAGCCCAGGACTGGGCCTCGATGCTGATGCGCCAGTACCTGCGCTATTGCGAACGCAAGGGTTTCAAGGCCGAGGTGCTGGAGATTTCCGAAGGCGAGGTCGCGGGCATCAAGACCGCCACCATCAAGGTCGAGGGCGAATACGCCTACGGCCACCTGCGCACCGAAACCGGCGTCCACCGCCTGGTGCGCAAGTCGCCGTTCGACTCGGCCAACGGCCGCCATACCTCGTTCACCTCGCTGTTCGTGTATCCGGAAGTCGACGAATCCTTCGAAATCGAGATCAACCCGGCGGACGTGCGCATCGATACCTACCGCGCATCCGGCGCCGGCGGCCAGCACATCAACAAGACCGACTCCGCGGTGCGCCTGACGCACGCTCCGTCGGGCATCGTGGTGCAGTGTCAGAACGACCGCTCGCAGCACCGCAACAAGGCCGAAGCCTTCGACATGCTGCGCGCGAAACTGTTCGAACTGGAGATGCGCAAGCGCATGGCCGAGCAGCAAAAGCTGGAAGACTCGAAGACCGACGTCGGCTGGGGCCACCAGATCCGTTCCTACGTGCTCGACCAGTCGCGCATCAAGGACCTGCGTACCGGCTTCGAGACCGGCAATACCAAAAACGTGCTGGACGGCGACCTCGACGACTTCATTTCGGCCTCGCTGAAGCAGGGCGTATAAACGATGAGGAAACCCGCCGCCTTCATCTTCGACATGGACGGCACCATCGTCGACAACATGGCCTTCCACACCAGGTCCTGGCTCGAGTTCTTCGCGCGCCGTGGCAAGGAGTACGAGGCCGAGGCCTTCTTCCGCGAGACCGCGGGCGCCCAGGGCCGCGAGATCCTGCGCGCGCGCCTGGGCGAGGACGTCACCGACGCCGAGATCGCCGAACTGGCCGCCGAGAAGGATGCGCTGTACCGCGAGATGTACGGTCCGCACCGCCGCGCGATCCAGGGTTTCGACGCCTTCGTGACCCGCGCCGACGAATGCGGCGTGCAGCTTGCGGTCGCAACCTCGGCGCCGCCGAAGAACATCGTGTTCACGCTCGATGAACTGGACCTGCGCCGCCATTTCGGGGCCGTGGTCGGCGCGGCCGACGTCAAGCAGGGCAAGCCGCATCCGGACGTGTTCCTGAAGGCGGCCGAAAAACTGGGCGCCGATCCGGCCGACTGCATCGTGTTCGAAGACGCGCCGCTGGGCGTGGAAGCGGCCCGCCGCGCCGGCATGCGCGCGGTGGTGATCACGTCCACCCTGCCTGCCGAAGCCTTCGCCGAATTCGACAACGTGGTCCGGATCGTCGGCGACTACGACGAACTGGACCTCGATGCGCTGCTCAGCTCCCTCGCTGCTCAGCTCCCTCGCAGCTCAGCTCCCTGATACGCGCCTGTGAACCAAACTAGACAAAATCCGATATGAGCACCGAAAACCAAGACCAAGAACAAGGCGCACAGAGCGCACAAGAAGCCGGCAACAGCATGGCGACGGAAGACAACAAGATCATCGCCGAGCGCCGCGCGAAGCTGGCGGCCGTGCGCGAAAAAGGCGTGGCCTTCCCGAACGATTTCGTCCCGCAGCACAAGGCGGCCGACCTGGCAGAGACCTACGGCGGCTGGACCCGCGAGCAGCTCGAAGCCGAGCCGCAGCAAGTGGTGCTGGCCGGCCGCATGATGCTCAGGCGCGAAGCCGGCAAGAAGGCCGCCTTCGCGACCCTGCAGGATGCGTCGGGCCTGCGCGCCGACGGCCGCATCCAGATCTACGTCACCCTCGACAATACCGGCGAGGAAGCGATGGAAGCCTTCCGCCACTACGACCTGGGCGACATCCTGGGCGTGGAAGGCACGCTGTTCAAGACCAAGGTCGACGAGCTGACCGTGAAGGTGACGACGCTGCGCCTGCTCACCAAGTCGCTGCGCCCGCTGCCGGACAAGTTCCACGGCCTGGCCGATCAGGAAACGAAATATCGCCAGCGCTACGTCGACCTGATCATGAACGAAGAGACGCGCCGCACCTTCAAGGCGCGCACCGCCGCGATCGCGTCTATCCGCCGCTTCATGCAGGAGAACGCCTTCATGGAAGTCGAGACCCCGATGCTGCACCCGATCCCGGGCGGCGCCGCGGCCAAGCCTTTCGTCACCCACCACAACGCGCTCGACATGCAGATGTTCCTGCGCATCGCGCCGGAACTGTACCTGAAGCGCCTGGTGGTGGGCGGCTTCGAGCGCGTGTTCGAGATCAACCGTAACTTCCGCAACGAGGGCGTATCGATCCGCCACAATCCGGAATTCACGATGATGGAGTTCTACGCCGCCTACACCGACTACAAGTGGCTGATGGACTACACCGAGGCCGTGATCCGCCAGGCCGCGATCGACGCCCACGGCACCGCCGAAGTGAGCTACGGCGGCCGTCCACTCGACCTGGGCAAGCCCTTCCACCGGCTCACCATCGTCGAAGCGATCAACAAGTACGCGCCGCACTACACCAGCGAGCAGCTGAACGACGCCGAGTTCCTGAAGAAGGAACTGCTGGAGAAATTCGGCGTCAAGCCGCACGTGATCTCGGGCCTGGGCGCACTGCAGCTGGCGCTGTTCGAAGAGACCGCCGAAGCCCAGCTGTGGGAGCCGACCTTCATCATCGACTATCCGGTCGAAGTCTCGCCGCTGGCGCGCGCCTCCGACACCCGCGCGGGCATCACCGAGCGCTTCGAGCTGTTCATGGTGGGTCGCGAGATCGCCAACGGCTTCTCCGAGCTGAACGATCCGGAAGACCAGGCGGCCCGCTTCCTGGCCCAGGTGGCGGCCAAGGACGCCGGTGACGAGGAGGCGATGTTCTACGACGCCGACTACATCCGCGCGCTGGAATACGGCATGCCCCCGACCGGCGGCTGCGGCATCGGCATCGACCGCCTGATCATGATCCTGACGGATTCGCCGAACATCCGCGACGTGCTGCTGTTCCCGCACCTGCGCAAGGAAGACTGACGATCCGTCGCCCCCGCGAAGGCGGGGGCCCAAGTTCTGCGTGCGTTTCGTTAACGCGAACAAACCTGGGTTCCCGCCTTCGCGGGAACGACGTGGTGGCTAGCGCACCACACGGTAGCAGGGAATATACTCCTTCCCCGGCAGCTTCATCCGGCTCTGCTCCACGAACGACTGCAGCAGCTTGTCCATCGGCGCCATGATCTCGTCCTCGCCGTGGATCTCGAACTTCCCGTACTTCTCGATCGCGCGGATCCCCTCCTCCTTCACGTTCCCGGCCACCACGCCCGAGAAGGCGCGGCGCAGGTTCGCCGCGAGCAGGTGCGTCTCCTGGTTCTTGTGCAGCGACAGGCTGCGCATGTTCTCGTGGGTCGGGCGGAACGGGTGCTGGAACTCCGGGTCGATCTTCAGGCCCCAGTTGAAGTAATAGGCGTCGCTGCGCGACTTGCGGAACTCGCGCACCTGACGGATCCCGGTGTGCATCTCGTGCGCCACCGCTTCCGGATCGTCGACGATGATCTTGTAGCGGCTGCGTGCGCGCTCGCCCAGGGTCAAGCCGATGAACTGGTCGATCTGCTCGAAGTATTCCCTGGCCGTCGACGGGCCGGTGAACACCAGCGGGAACGGCATCTCCGCGTTCTCGGGGTGCAGCAGGATGCCGAGGATGTACAGGATCTCCTCGGCGGTGCCGGCGCCGCCCGGGAACACCACGATGCCGTGGCCGGTGCGCACGAAGGCTTCGAGGCGCTTCTCGATGTCGGGCATGATCACCAGGTCGTTGACGATCGGGTTCGGACTTTCCGCGGCGATGATGCCCGGCTCCGAGATGCCCAGATAGCGGCCGCCCTGCAATCGCTGCTTGGCGTGGCCGATGGTGGCGCCCTTCATCGGGCCCTTCATCGCGCCCGGTCCGCAGCCGGTGCAGATATCCAGTTCGCGCAGGCCGAGCTGGTAGCCGACGTGCTTCGAGTAATTGTACTCGACGCGGTTGATCGAGTGCCCGCCCCAGCACACCACCAGGTTCGGGTTGCGCTGCGGCTGGATCACGTTGGCGTTGCGCAGGATATGGAACACGGCGTCGGTAATGCCTTCCGGCCGGTTCAGGTCGAAGCGCGGATTGTCCGTCACCTCGAAGTTCACGTACACGATATCGCGCAGCACCGCGAACAGGTGCTCGTGGATACCTTTGATCATCTTGCCGTCCACGAAAGCGTGGGCAGGCGCGCTGCGGATATCGAGCTTGATGCCGCGCTCGCGCTGGATGATCTTGATGTCGAATTCCTTGTAGCGCTCAAGCAGCTCCTTGCCGTCGTCGATCGAACTGCCGGAGTTCAGCACTGCCAGCGCGCATTTGCGAAAGACCTGGTACAGGCCACCCTGGCTGGTATCGAGCAGCTTTGCCACCTCCGCCTTCGACAGCACTTCCAGGCGCCCTTCCGGGGAAATCAATGTATCGACAACGTCGTTGCTCATATTTCCGATCCCTTTCTATACGGTGTTTCTCTAAAGCTTTTACGCCAATATACGACAAGTTACCGCAGTTTGCCCCCACGCTTGCACAGGCTTTGCACGTGGATACTGTTGAGCTGGAAAAAGTTGCCTTAACGTGCAGAATTTCCACTAAAATGCGACGCTATTGGATTGCGCCCGCACACGATGCAGGCATGTGGTCCAAGCATTCCTATTCTTATAAAACGTATTTGGGGAGGAACCGCATGAGCGGTGCAGCTACTTCTACCGTCGAACAGAAAGCGATCCCGGAATTCAGGCAGATCATGGGACACCCAGCGCCGCTGTGGATGCTGTTCATGACCGAATTCTGGGAGCGCTTCGCTTTCTACGGCATCCGTTGGGCCCTGGTGCTCTATATCGTCGCCCAGTTCTACGGCGGCAGCGGCGTCGGCCAGGCCGACGCCAACCTGACCTACGGTTCCTACCTCGCCCTGGTGTATGCCGGAGCGGTGTTCGGCGGCTACATCGCCGACCGCGTGATCGGCTACCAGCGTTCGATCCTGGTCGGCGCAGCCTTCATGGCGGCCGGCCTGTTCGCCATCACGGTCCCCGATCCGAACGTGTTCAAGCTGGGCCTGGCCACGATCATCGTCGGCAACGGCATGTTCAAGCCGAACATCTCGACCATGGTCGGCCAGCTGTACGGCATTCACGACCAGCGCCGCGATTCCGGCTTCACCATCTTCTACATGGGCATCAACACCGGCGCCTTCTTCGCCCCGATCCTGACCGGCTGGCTCGCCCAGAGCATGGCCGGCAGCACCGGCACGCCGGCCTACAAGGTGGTGTTCTTCGCCGCCGGCATCGGCATGCTGCTGTCGCTGGTCTGGTTCCAGATCGGCCGCAAGAGCCTGAAAGGCATCGGCGCCCCGGTCGGCGAGCTGGCCAGCCCGACCCGCCTTGCCGCCGTGGTGATCGGCGCGCTGGTCGTGATCCCGGGCGTGTACTTCCTGCTCAAGCTCGGCGCCAACACGCTGCAGGGCATCCTGTCGGTGCTGTTCGTCGGCCTGGCCCTGATGCTGCTGGTCGAAGGTATCCGCAGCGGCAAGGTCGCGCGCGACAAGACCATCGCCATGCTGATCATCTTCTTCTTCAACGTGATGTTCTGGTGCTTCTTCGAACAGGCGGGCAGCTCCTTTACCTTCCTGGCCGAGAACATCGTGCGCCGCGACTTCGGCGGCTGGATCTTCCCGACCGGCTGGTTCCAGTCGGTGAACTCGATCGCGATCATCGTCCTCGCGCCGATCGTGGCCGCCATCTGGGTCGCGCTGGGGCGCGCGAATCCGTCGATCCCGCGCAAGTTCGGCCTGGGCCTGATCTTCAACGGCCTGGCCTTCCTGCTGCTGATGTTCGCGCTGCAGCACCTGGTCGGCGCCGACAGCAAGATCCCGTTCTGGACCCTGTTCATGGTCTACGTGATCCAGTCCGTCGGTGAGCTGTGCCTGTCGCCGATCGGCCTGTCGATGGTCACCAAGCTGGCCCCGACCCGCCTGGTGGGCCTGGGCATGGGCGGCTGGTTCCTGTCGACCGGCATCGGCAACAACCTGTCGGGCATCTTCGCCTCGATGGTGTCGGGCGAAAAAGGCATGACCACCCAGTCGGCCCTGGAAGGCTACACCTTCGGCTTCTGGGCCCTGATCGGCTCGGGCGTGCTGCTGTTCCTGATCGCGCCGCTGATCCAGAAGCTGATGCATGGCGTGAAGTGATCGATGCCGGGGGCAGCGATGACGCCTCCCCGCTTCAGACAAAACGGCGGCCTGCGGGCCGCCGTTTTCATGTGGGCTGTCCGGCAGTAGCGCCAAACCCACACTTTTCCGGGCCGCCGCGGTTTCGGGTAGTAGATGGATCGCCGATTCCGCTATTCTGGGAACATGATTCCGTTTCCGCTCCCCGCATGAAGGAAGGCCACCGTCCCGTCGCACACCTCCTGAATCGCCTGGTCCTGTACTGCCTCCTCCCCGGCATCGCGGGAACCGCGATCTTCCTGTTCGTCGGATACCGGGACGAGCAGCAGCGCCAGACCGACGATTCGATCCGGATCGCGCGTACGCTGGGCGAAGCGGTCGACGCTCACCTGCTGCGCGCGCGCGCCCTGGCACAGTCCCTCGCCTACGCCGAGCAAGATCCCGAGGATGGCGCCGGCCTGGCGCCCCTGCGCGCCGCACGCGCCATCTCGGCCGCGCTGGGAAGCCGGGTCGAGGCCTACCGGGTCGACGGCGCGGACCCCACGGGCGGCGGCATGGCGGTCTCCGACGTCGCCGTCGACCCGGCAACCGGGCGCTTCGCGATCACGGAGCAGGTCCCGATCAGCGTGCGCGGCAAGGTCGATTACTCGCTGGCCATCGTGATCCCGGCGACGCAACTCACCGCCTTGCTGGTGGACCGCCACCTGCCGGAGGGCTGGCTGGCTACCCTGCTGGACCGGAAGGGCGTGACCGCCGGCCGCAGCCGCGGTGCCGGCATATACGTCGGCCAGCCCGCGGCCGCCGCGGTGCGCGAGGCCATCGCGCAGCGCGACGCCGGCACGCTGGCGACCGTCACCCGGGACGGGGTGGCGAACTACACCGCATTCTGGCGCTCGCCGCGCACCGGTTTCACGACCGTGGTCGGGTTCCCGCGCGCGCAGGTCGATGGTCCGCTGCGCAGCAAAATCGCCTGGCTGGGCGCCATCGCCGGCATCCTGTTCGGCGTCGGCCTGCTGCTGGCGCGCAGCATGAGCCGGCGCATCGCCAGCTCGATCCAGGCCCTGCTCGCGCCCGCCACTGCGCTCGGCCAGGGCACCGCGCTGCCGGTCCCGGCCGCGCACCTTAGCGAGACGGCCGAAGTCGGCGCCGCCATCGAGCGCGCCGCGGCCCTGCTGCTGCGCAGGGAGGCCGAACTGCGCGCGCGCTACGACGAGCTCCAGCAGTTCAAGTTCTTCACGGAGAACGCCAACGAGATGCTCCTGCTGCTCGACGAGGCGGGCAACATCCGCTACGCCAACCGGATGGCATCGGTGCGCCTGGGCTACAGTAATGCCGAGCTGCTGTCGATGACGCTGTTCCAGGTCGACCGGCCGACCACGCCGGAGCTCTTGCGCATGGTGTTCGCGCAGTGCCGCCTCGCGGATCCGCCCGCCTTCGAGCGCGTCTACACCTGCAAGGACGGCACCGAAATCCCGGTGGAGATCACCGCGACCGTGCTCGAACACCGCGGCGAGTGGCTGATGCACGTCGCCCCGCGCGATATCCGCGAACGCCGGCAGGCCGAACAGGCGCTGCGCTGGGCCGCCACGCACGATATCCTGACCGGCCTGGCGAACCGGGCGCAGGCCCGGACCTTCCTCGACAATGCGCTGGCAAGAACCCACAGCGGCGCCCTGCTGTTCATCGACCTCGACCGCTTCAAGCCCATCAACGACATGCATGGGCACGAAACCGGCGACCTGGTCCTGCAGGAGGTCGGCGCCAGGCTGCGCGGCTGCGTGCGCCCGGGGGATCTGCTGGCGCGTGTCGGCGGCGACGAGTTCGTCGCGATCCTGCCCGGCGACGAAGGCATGCGACGCGCCGAACAGGCCGCCGGCACGATCCTGGATGCCTTGTCCCAGCCTGTCGTGCTCGGCAACATCGAGGCGGTGCTGTCGGCTTCCATCGGCATCAGCCGGTTTCCCGAGCATGGCAACAGCGCCAGCGCCCTGGTCCATGCCGCCGACATGGCGATGCTGGAGGCCAAGAATGCCGGCCGGGCGGCGGTGGTCACCTATTCGCCCGAGCTGGGGGCCAGGGCGCAGCTGACGCTGAACGTCGAAAGCCGCCTGCACCATGCGATCGACCACGGTGGGCTGGCCCTGCATTTCCAGCCGATCGTGAATCTGGCGAACGGCGAACTCGAGGGCGTGGAAGCCCTGGTGCGCCTGAACGACGGCGGCGAGCCGCTCGGCCCGGCCGTGTTCGTGCCGGTGGCCGAGAGTTCGGGGCTGATCGTCCCGCTCGGCCGCTGGGTGTCGCTCGAAGCCTGCCGCCAGCAGGCCGCATGGCGCGCGCGCGGGATCGCCCTGAGCGTTGCCATCAACGTCTCCGCGGTACAGTTCCGCCGCCCCGGCTTCGCGGCCCGGGTCCGCGAGGTGATCGCCCTCACCGGCATCGATCCCCATTTCCTGGTCGTCGAACTGACCGAGACCGCCCTCATGGAAAACCTCGCCGAAGCGTCGGCCGTCCTCCACGAGGTCAAGGCGCTGGGCGTACGCATCGCCCTGGACGATTTCGGCACCGGCTACTCGAGCTTGAGCGTGCTGTCCGCGCTGCCGCTGGACAAACTGAAGATCGACCAGTCCTTCGTGCGCCGGATCGACACCGATCATGCGAGCCGCGCCGTGATCGACGCCGTCATCGCCCTGGCCGGCAGCCTCGGCATCCAACTGGTGGCGGAAGGCATCGAGAGCGAATCCGCGCTGCGCTACCTGCGTGAGCGCGGCTGCCACCAGGGGCAGGGATATTATTTCAGCCGGCCCCTTCCCGCCTCCGAGCTGGAGCACTGGCGCGCCGCCCGCATCCGCTAACGTCAGAAGCCTGAACCCGCCGAGACCGCATACAGGCAGAGCAGCAGCGCCACCGGCATGACGACCAGGCCGACCTTCAGGAACTGGACGAAGCCGACGGCGATTCCTTCGCGCCTCAGGACAGTCAGCCACAGGACCGTCGCCAGGGACCCGGTCACCGACAGATTGGGCCCGAGGTTGATGCCGATGAGGGTGGCGGCGACCACGCTGGATGAGGAGTGGCTGCTGGCCATGGTGGCGCCGGCCACCAGTCCGGCGGGAAGGTTGTTGGCGATGTTCGCCACGATGGCGGTCGCGATGCCGGCCGCCCAGACGCTCCACTGCGGTGCGCCGGCCTGCAGCTCCTCCAGCAGCCGCGCCAGCTCGCCGGCGACGCCGATCCTGTCCAGCGCGTCCACCAGCACGAACAGGCCGGCGACCAGCGGCAGCACGCCCCACGACATCGCGCGCGCCGCGCTCAGCGCCAGTGCGCGCGCGCGCCAGGCGACGAGGGTGAACGCCGCGAGCCCGACCGCGCAGGTCGGCCACCCGAGGTCGCCCCCGAGGAAGGAAGCGCCCAGTACCACCACGCCCATCAGCGCGATGCCGAACGCGACGAGCTTCGCGTGCGCGGACAATCCGGGCACCGACACCTCGTCGTCCATCCCCGCGCGCAGGTCAGCGCGCTGGGTCCAGTACAGGGCGGCGAACGTGACCACGATGGCAATCGCGGACGGCCACAGGAACAGCGCGAACCAGGCCGGGAGCGTCGGCATCCGCCCCGCGAAGACGACCAGGTTGGCGGGATTCGACACCGGCAGGACGAAGCTCGCCGCATTCGCGATCAGCGCGCAGGCCAGCAAGTGGGGAAGCGGCCGTTCGAGCTTCGCCGCCCTCGCGGCGGCCAGCACTGCCGGCGTCAGCACGACGACCGTGGCGTCGTTCGACATGAAGGTCGTGACCAGGATGCCGACCATGTACACGATGCAGAACAGCCGTGTCGCCGAGCCTTTCGCGCTGCGCACCGTCTGCGCCGCCACCCAGTCGAACAGGCCGGTGGTACGCGCCAATTCGGCGACCAGCATCATCCCGATCAGGAACAGGTACACGTCCGTGCCTCGTCCGACCGCGTGCCCGACCTCGGCGAATGTCAGCTGTCCCGTCAGGAGCAAGATCAGCGCGCCCGCCACCGCCCACCAGGCTTCCGCCACCTTGAACGGCTTGACGAGGATGCCCGCGGTCGACAAGGCTGCAACAGGCCAGACCACGGCGGAAGAAAGGGCAACTTGGTGCATCGGACACATTCGGATCGGGGGAAAGTATTCTACCGGAAAAGCGCGCAGCGGCCGGCCACGCCGTCCCGGACACGCCGGATGGCGAACTCATGGCATGCTAGGGTCTCGATCCGAGAAGGGAGAATCGCATGGCACGACGTCCGGGGATCTTTCCCACGTTTTTTCTATCCGGTTTTGAATGCTCGAATTTCCTCTGGGGCGATCGCCCCGGCATGCGGCGCAACCTGGTTGCGGAAACCGCGCATGACCGCCACGCCGCCGAGGATTACCGTATCCTGAGCGAATTGGGGATCGCCGTGTCCCGCGAAGGCATCCCCTGGCCCCTGGTCGACCGCGGCGGCCGGTACGATTTCTCGATGATCGATCCTTTCATCGAGGCCATCAACACGTCGAAGATCACCCCGATCTGGGACCTCTGCCACTACGGCTACCCGGACGACCTCGACCCCTATTCCGACGCGTTTACCGACCGCTTCGCGGCCTATTGCCGCGCCGCCGCCGAGTATGTCGTGCCGAAGGTCCGCGGCCCGCATTTCTTCACGCCGATCAACGAGATCACCTTCTTTTCCTTCTGCGCCGGCGAATGGGGATGGGCCGCGCCCTACCGCTGCAGCCGCGAAGACCGGATGAGGCTGCGGCTGGCGCTGTGCCGTGCCGCGATCGCCGGCGTGAAGGCGATCCGCGAAGTCGAGCCCGGCGCGCGCATGGTCCACATCGATCCGCTGGTGCGGGTCGTGGCGCCGCGCGACCGCCCCGACCAGATCGAGGCCGCGCGCCACGAAACCGAAGTCGACACCTTCCTGGCCTGGGACATCATCGGCGGGCGCGAACATCCCGAACTCGGCGGCTCACCCGAGATCCTGGATATCGTCGGCGCGAACAATTATTCCTTCGGCCAGATGGAATACCGCGAACATGGACCGCACGCCGCGCTGGCGCCCGGCGACGACCGCATCGCGCCGCTGTGCGACATGCTGCAGACCGTGTGGGAACGCTATCGCCGCCCGATGATCATCGGCGAAACCAGCGGCATGGGCAACGGGCGCGCCAGCTGGCTCAAGGATGTGATGTGCGAATCGCTGGCGGCGGTCCATCGCGGCATGGACCTGCAAGGCATCTGCCTGTTCCCCGCGGTCGACATGCCGGACTGGCATACCGGCGCGTGGCTGCACAACGGCATCTGCGACCTGGTCGAGGACAACGGCGACCTGAAGCGGGTGCCGGACCAGGAATACATCGACGAACTGCGGCGCTGGCAGAAGGAGCTGAACCGGGTCACGCGGCTGGACGAGGACCCGTACAGCGACCCGGTGGAACTGCAGGATGTGATCGATGCGGCGCACCGGCTGAATATGCGGCCGGACAAGGACTGGTGCTGACACGGAGCTGCTAAACTCTTGCGATTCACACTTTGAAAATTCCCGGATACGGCATGCGAAGCAGTTCAAACAGCGGTCTAGTCTATTCCACCGAGGGCGGACGCATGTGTCCCGCATGCCGCCAACCCGTTTCGGCGTGCGCGTGCAAGGCCAAGGCCGTCATCGCCGGCGACGGCGTGGTGCGCGTGTCGCGCCAGACCAAGGGCCGGGGCGGCAAGAGCGTGACGGTCGTGAAAGGCCTGGCACTCGATGCGGCTGCGCTGGCCTTGCTGGGCAAGCAGTTGCGCACCGCATGCGGTTCCGGCGGCACCGTGAAGGACGGCGTGATCGAAATCCAGGGCGAGCACTGCGACCTGGTCATGGAAACACTGACAAAGCACGGCCATCACCCGAAACGCGCCGGCGGCTAGGTCCGGCGGCCGCCGCCGCCGGACCGCCCTTCATCCGGGGGCTTACTTTTGCGTAGTCGGCTGCGGCTGCGGCTGTGCCGGCGCGGCTTTCGGCGCTTCAGCCGTACTGCCCTGCCCCTGCTGCATCCCCTGCGCCATGCGCATCGCTTCGCGCGCCGCCGGACTGTCCGGGTTGACGCCGGCCGCCTGCAGCGCATTGCGCACCGCATCGTTGCCGGTGGTGCCGCCGAAGGTGTAGCGCAGGCCCACGTACAGGCGGCGCTGGTGCACGGTGGTGTCGGTGCGGTCGCGCAGCAGCTCGGTCTCGACGCGGAACTTCTGGTCGGTCGAGCGCAGCACGTCGTTGGCGCGGATGTTCAGCGACAGGCGCTTGTCGAACTTGTGCTCGTAGGCCAGGTTCATCATGCCGAAGGGCTCGCGATAGCCCTCGCCGGACAGCAGCTTCCCCTGGCGGAAGCTCATCAGCGTCAGCACGTCGTCGGGGCCGATCTGCCATTGTCCGCCGCCCTGCAACTGCAGCGAGGGCGACGAGCGCTTCCCGCCCGCCAGGCCCAGCGCATCGGTGCGGTCCTGTTCGATGAAGCCCCAGTTCCCGTTGAACATGAAGCGGATGTTCGGCAACGCAATACCCTTGATGCGCAGGTTCGGCGGGACCATGCCCATCACCGAAAACTCGATGCCGCCCGAGCGGCGGTCGCCCAGGTTCTCGCGCGTGGTCAGCAGGGTGTTCTCGTTGAGGAAGACGCGGCGATCGGTAATCACGTCACCTTCCTTGCGCAGGTAGCCGCGCACGCTGAACGGCGCTAGTCCCATGATCTTCGTTTCGTAGCCCAGCTCCAACGAATGCAGCTTGACCGCATGCAGGTGCGGATTGCCCGAGCTGACGTAGTAGTCGTTGGCGTAATTGACGAAGGGGTTCAGGTCGCCCGAGGTGGGCCGCGAGATACGGTCGGCATAGGACAGGCGCAGGTTCGAAAACTGGTCCAGCTTGTAGGTCAGGAACAAACTCGGCAGATAGCTGGTGTACTTATTGCTCGCCTGGATATCGGACGTGACCTGGTCCAGGTCCTGGTCGGTGTGCTCGACCCGCAGGCCACCCTTGAAGGACCACAGTTTGTTCAGCGGCATCTCGTAGCTGCCGTAGGCCGCCAGCACGTCCTGGTCCAGTTCGAACAGATTGCTGCGCCGCGTGTCCAGGCCGCCGCCGGCCAGGAACAGGTAGCGGTTGTCGGCCGACTGCCGCAGGCGCTGCCAGCGCCCGCCCGTGTTCAGGAAGCCCGCTCCGGCCTTGCCCGAGTAATCCACGCTCAGGTCGGTCATGCGCACCCGCGTCTCGACGTCCTGGGCATAGTCGCGCAGCACCGGGGCGCCGGTGGCGGGCATCGCCAGGCTCTGGTACAGCGTGTTCGTGTCGGCCGTATTGTTGTTGGACGAGTGGCGCAGGTCGACCTTCAACGTCTCGCCATCGGTATTGAAGCGGCGCTCGAAGCCGGTCACGATCTCGTGATTCAGCGCGTCGCCATCGGTCTTGCGGCGCGTGGTGTAATCGACGACCGGCGACTCTGTGGTGCGGAAGTCCGTGAAATGCTCGCTGGCGCTGCTGTCGTTGCCGCGCTTGTTGACCGAGACCGAGGCGGTGACGGTGTCGCGCTCGTTATAGTTGTAGCGCCCGCCCACCCCGCCCTGCACGAAGCTGTTGATGCCCTCGCGCCTGGCGGTCTGGCGCAGGCGGCTGACCGCGCCCGTCGCCGGATCGATGCGCTCACGCACCTCTTCGGTGTCGGTCTGGTTGCCGTCGCGCCGTACGTTCAGGGTGCCGTTCACCGAGGCGTAGCCGGCGCTGTAGCTGCCGTTGGCAAAGGCGTTGCGGCGCCCGCCCGGACCGAGGTTGCCGGCCACGCTGCCGTTGCCGCCCGGCTTGGTATAGCGGCGCGAGATCAGGTTCAGGATCGGGCCCCCGCCCGCCTCGTTGCCGAACTCTGCGCCCGGGTTATTGATCACCTGGACCGATTCATAGTTCTCGGCCGGCAGCGCATTGATGGCGGCGGCGCGGTTCTCGCCCTGCAGCTGGGCGGTCGGCTTGCCGTCCACCAGCACCGTCACGCGCTCGCTGCCGCGCAGGCGCACGGTGCCGTTGGGATCGACGTTCACCGAAGGCACGTTGTTGAGCACGTCGCCGATCGAGGCGCCGGCCGTGCTGGCGTCGTTCTTGATGTCATATACCTGGCGGTCGACGCGGTTGGTCTGGCGCTCGCTGACCACGTTCACTGTCGCGATCTGGCCCGACGGCTGCGGCGCCTCCCCTGCCGGCCTGGCCGCAGCCTTGGCGTCCGCCCTGGCGGCCGGCTCGGCGCTGGTGGCCGGCTGTGCCTGGCCGCTTGCCGGCCCGGTTTGCGCTTCGGCTTGGACGCTCAGGAGCAGCAGGGCAATGGCGGCGGAAATGGCCTTGCACGCGGAGGGGAATGGGGCCGCAGGATGACTCGACATATGTATATGAATGGTGTGAAAGTAAAAAGATTAACCATGGGAAAGTATCATCTTTTGTACTGACACACCAGCCCCGGCCGTATGAAAACCTGTTGCCGGCCCGGTGGAATTGGAGGATGTGATCGATGCGGTACCGGCTGAACATAGGGCCGGATAAGGATTGCTGCCGACGCCGAGCATTGGATCACTTAATCGATTGTTCTCCGTCGCCTTTCGGACTCCATCCTCGAGGGCGGAGCTTGCATTCCATAAGCATCGAGATCGAAGTCGACGACGTTTCCCAGCGCTTCGGCCGTCAGGGGCCTGTATAGAATAGCGTTGGCCCCCTCATCATTCCCACCAAAATGCCGCTGGGATTCCGGGTCGGCCAATAACACGACGACTGAATCTGGTGAGCAACGTTTCAGCTCGCCGGTAAGGGAACGCCTGTCGCCGGGATTGACTGCCGTGTAAGTGACGATCAGGTCGAACTGGATCATGTGGACTGCGTGTAATGCTTTCTTGGGATTGAATACCGGTGTTATCAGGTAACCCATCGATGAGAGCACGTCCAGGGTATTCTTGCAGGATGACGAATCTTTTTCCAAAACCAATGCATACTTCATACCCGCATCTCCCGACTGCTTTTGTGTGGCTTGGATAATCTTCAAGAAATTATGGGTTAATTATAGATCCACCGCTAACACATGAGAAGTCGCTTGCGTACTATCCGCCAATTTTGAGAGATATTCCTGGCGATTTTTTTCTGCTGCATGATTTATGCATAAATACACTTGTAATGCGGTATTAATTTATGTCAAAAGGATGATTGCCCGTATTCGACTTTTGGATTATCTTGGCACAACATAAGCTGTTATCTCCCGTCGCAACAATCGCGCTATTGAACTTCAAAAGAAACAGTAAAATACGGAATAGGCTCACTAGAGAGACTCATCATGCACAGTACATCAGACACTGCCGGCGAATCACCGAAGGATCGATCGGTCCTGTCCGACAATAAGTCGAACGGTGTCGATGCGCTATTGCGAAAAGTTCTTCTGGTGGACGATGAAGCCGACGGCGCGGAACTGGCGGCGGCCTTGCTGGGTGCGCACGGCCTGGAGGTGCTGGTTGTCCACTCCGCCCATGAAGCGCTCGAGCTGCTTCAACGCGACAAGGACATCGGCGCGATCCTGACGGATGTCATGATGCCCGGCATGACCGGGCTTCAGCTTGCAGAAGCCGTGAGGGAAATGTACCCAGCGGTCAAAATCGTCCTGATGTCAGGATACGTCGTCCCTGAACTGCTCAAGAATCGCGAACGGCCTTACCTGTTTGCCGAAAAACCCTACAGGATCGAGACCATCCTCAAGCTGCTTCGCAGTTAGCGCGTTAGGGGCTCTTGGAGGCGTTCTTTAAGCTGGAGGTCCCCCATCCAGCGTCCGCCGCATTGCCTCCATCTCGTCCACGATCCACGCGCGGAACTGCTGCACCTTGGCCATCGTCTCCTTGTGCGGATTGACCAGGAAGCGGTAACCGTTCCCGTAGGGCGCGCTGCGGCAGTTCAGCACGCGCAGCGCGCCGGAGACGATGTCCTGGAACGCGATCCCGTAAGGCACCAGCGCGATCCCCTGCCCGGCCACCGCGGCCTGGGCCAGCACGCCCCAATGGCTGAAGGTGCGGGAAAAATCATACTTTCCCTTCAGTGCGCGGTTTTCGTTGAGCAGCTGCAGCCAGGCTTCAGGCGTGCGCTCGCACAGCAAGGGAAAGCGCGTCAAGTCGGCCAGCAGCAACTCCTGCCGGCCATCGGATAAGAGCTCGGGGCTGTAGACCGGCACCAGGCGCTCGCGGAACAGCATGGCCGGATCGCCATCCTTGACCGGGCCGAAGCGGATCGCCACGTCGACGCCGTCGTCCAGCAGGTCGACCGGGATGTCGTTCGAATCGATGCGGATGTCGAGTTCCGGATGCAGCTTGGTAAACCGCGGCATCCTCGGCACCAGCCACTTGATCGCGAACGAGTGCGTGGTCGAGATGCGCAGGATGGCTTCCTCGTCGCCACGCTGCAGGGCCGCGACTTTCGCGCGCAGGTCGCCGAGCGAACGCCCGACCGCGATCGCCAGCTCCTGGCCTTTCGCGGTCAGCGCGATGTGGCGCGGATGGCGCACGAACAAGGGGAAGCCGAGCGCCTCCTCCAGCTGCTTGACCTGCAGGCTGACCGCGGCCGGCGTCTTGTGCAGCTCCTGGGCCGCGAGCTTGAAGCTGCCCCAGCGGGCGGCACATTCGAAATCGATGAGTCCGGACAGGCTGCGCAAAGGCTTCACGCACCCACCATGCATAAGTTTTTCTTATTCATTGCAATGTTTTTTTCTTGTTTGAACAATTGCTGCACTGCATACAAAATATAGCGGATTCATCACGAACCCGCTAGCTCTTCTCGCGCGCAGCGTAAGGAAAACCATGTCCAAGAACATCCTGGTGATCGGCGGCACCCGTTTCATCGGCAGGCTGCTCGTACAGCGGCTCCTGCACGCCGGCCACCGCGTCACCATCGCCACCCGGGGCTACGCGCCCGATCCGTTCGGCGAGCGCATCCGGCGCATCCGCGCCGACCGCCGCAACGAGCTTGCGATGCGCGCCCTTGCCAAGGCCGGTCCCTTCGACGTCGTGGTCGACCAGATGTGCTACAGCCCGCTCGACGCGGCGATCGCCGTGCGGACCTTCGCCGGCCAGGTCGGGCGCTATGTGATGACCTCGACCATCGACGCCTACCGCGTACTCGGCTTCGATGCCGCCGGGCCGCTGGCGGAAGCCGCGCTGGCCGTCGAGGCCCAGCCGATCGACACCCACTATCCATGGCACGATCCGCGCCGTGCGGTCGAATGCTATGTGGCGGGCAAGGTGCAGGCCGAGGCCTACCTGGTGCGCGACGGCTCGCTGCCCCTGGTGACGCCGCGCCTGGCCCACGTGCTGGGCGGCCCGGAAGACTTTACCGGGCGCCTGGCCCATTACGTCGAGCTGGCGCGCGCCGGCGCCACGCTGTCCTACGCCGGCGAAGATGCGCAAGTGTCCTTCATGACGGGCTACGGCGCGGCCGAATTCCTGTCGTGGACCGCGCTGCAGGATTTCACCGGGCCGGTGAACGCGGCCTGCGACGGTGCGTTGTCGGCGTACCAGCTGTACCAGCGGGTCGGCGAAGTGCTCGACACGCCGGTCAGGATGCGGCGCGCGGTGCCGCCGCCGGAGCCGGGCCGCTTGTCGCCATTCGACGTGCCGGGGAAGATGGTGCTGGATACCTCGCGCGCGAAGGCGCTGGGGTATCGCTTCGGGCATACCGACGAGTGGCTGGATCACACGATCAGGCAGCACGACCTGGCGTTTGTATAACCTGGAACGTCGTCCCCGCCTGCGCGGGGAGTCGGGTCGGGCAATGCCCGGCACGACGATTTACGGCTTGCTCGCCTTCTCCCGACCCACCCAGTACAACAGCACGATCAAGGCCGCATACGGCAGGATCGACAGCGCATCCGCACTCGCCCCCGCGAAGAAGGGGTTCGCCGCTTCCGCCCATTTGTTCATGGCATTGTCGAAACCGGTCAGCACACCCGCCGTGATGGCGATGATGATGCCGGCCAGCGCGCCGCCGGCGATATAGCCCGACGCCAGCAGCGTGCCCGAGCTGCGGTCGCCCGCCGCCTGCAGTTCTTCCTCGTTCAGGCTGGCGTACTGCGGCAGCTTGTTGTTGCGGCGGTCGACCATCCAGCGGATCAGGCCGCCGACCGCGATCGGCAGCGTCGACACCAGCGGCAGGTAGACGCCGACCGAGAAGGCCAGCGCCTGGACGCCCGCCATCTCCAGCACCACCGCGATCATCACGCCGAACAGCACCAGGGTCCAGGGCAGCTGCTGGTCGAGGATGCCCTTGATGATGTAGGACATCAGCACGGCCTTCGGCGCGTCGTATTTCTTGACTTCGGAGCCGTCCGGGCGGGTGTGGAACTGGCCGTTGATGCCCGGGTCGACCAGGTAGGCCAGGCTGCCGTCGTCGCGCACCAGGTATTTGCCGGCCGGGCCGCCCGTAGTGTCGGTTTTCTGCCAGACTTTATAGGTGGCGTGGTCGCTTGCCGCCTGCGGGCCCTGCAACTGGGCGGTCTGGGTCAGCCTCGAGGCGTCGGTGCTCACGTGCGGCGCCACCTGGGCCGCCGGCACGTAGACGGTGCCGGCATCGTTCAGCTTCAGCAGGATCGGGCCGAGGATCAGCGCCGAAGCGAAGGCGCCGGCCAGGATCGCGTACTGCTGCAGGCGCGGGGTCGAGCCGACCAGGAAGCCGGTCTTCAGGTCCTGCGAGGTGGTGCCGGCATTGCTGGCGGCGATGCAGACGATGGCGCCGACCGACAGCGCGGTCACGTAGTAGCGCCCGCCGGTCCAGCCCATCGCCAGGAAGATCAGGCAGGTGAACAGCAGGGTCGCCACCGCCATGCCCGAGATCGGGTTCGAGGACGAGCCGACTTCGCCGGTCAGGCGCGACGACACCGTCGAGAACAGGAAGCCGAACACCAGGATCAGCAGCGCGCCCAGCAGGTTCATGTGCAGCGGCGTGGCGAAGGTGATCACGGCGATGATGCCCAGGCAGCCGATCAGCACCCATTTCAGCGGGATGTCCTGGTCGGTGCGCAGGCTAGGATCGGCTGTCGAAGCGGCGCCGGCCGGCCCCGAACGCAAGCCGGTCAGGCCGCCCTTCAGGCCGTTCCAGATGGTCGGCAGCGAGCGCGCCAGACTGATCAGGCCGCCCGCCGCGACCGCGCCGGCGCCGATGTAGAGCACATAGGCGCTGCGGATGTCGTCCGGGCCCATGTCGCGGATCAATGTGGTTCCGGGCGCCAGCGGCACGGTGAGCAGGTCGCCGAAAAACTTGATCATCGGGATCAGCAGCAGATAGGACAGTACGCCGCCGGCCGCCATCGTCATCGCGATGCGCGGTCCGATGATGTAGCCGACGCCCAGCAGTTCCGGCGAGATCTCGGCGCCGGCCGAACCGGCCTTCAGCGGCGCGCCGAACACGAAGTTGACGGTGTCCTTCCACAGCTTCAGCGAGATGTTCAGGACCTTGTACAGCAGCCCGATGCCGAAGCCGCCGAAGATGATGAAGGCGCGCTGGCGCGCGGCCTTCGCTTCGTCCGAACCGTCCAGGCGCACCTCGCCGGCCGCTTCGCGCGACGAGGGCGTGGCGGCGGCCTTCAGCACTTCGGCGCAGGCCGTGCCTTCCGGGTATTTCAGCTCGCGGTGCTGGTCGACGATCATGGTGCGGCGCATCGGGATCATCATCAGGATGCCGAGCAGGCCGCCCAGGATCCCCACCAGCATGACGCGCGAGATCTCGAGGTCGAAACCGAGGATCATGATGGCGGGCATGGTCACGCCCAGGCCGAAGGCGAGCGACTCGCCGGCCGAACCGGCGGTCTGGGTGATCGAGTTCTCGAGGATGGTCGATTCGCGCCCGCCCGCCTTCTTGGCCATGCCGAACAGGGTGATCGCGATCACCGCCACCGGGATCGAGGCGCTGACCGTCAGGCCGACCTTCAGCACCAGGTAGAGCGAGGAAGCGCCGAACACCATGCCCAGCACCGTGCCCATGATCAGGGCACGCAGGGTCAGCTCGGGCAGTTGGCTCGACGCTGGAATATAGGGCTTGACGGCGGGTGGATGCGGGTCGTACGGCATGGGGTTCCTGGGTGCGGATAGGCGCGCGGGCGCGCGGGTATCGTGTTGCTGGACTGCAGGGACTACTTAGCGCCCCCTTACATTGGCATTCAGCTCGAACTATGGCACATGCCGTAATGGAAGAAAAGCGGATTATAATTTTAGGGTAGACCGTGTTTACGCCCTGTCGGCACGGCGACCTGCCGGTCATCTGACCGTCATCAGAGAGTTTAGTTTTGGCAACTACCAGCAAGACGGCCCCGCGCCGCCCCAACCGCCTGCGCGGTTTCATTTTCCTGGCCCTGGCCCTCATCCTTTTGTGCGTTGCCGGCGTGGTCGGCTACGTCGTGTTCCGCATCATGCCCAACGTGCCAGCGCTCGACGCCGTCACCGACTACCGGCCCAAGATCCCGCTGCGGATCTACACGGCCGACCATGTCCTGATCGGCGAGTTCGGCGAGGAGCACCGCGACTTCGTCCCGATCCAGAAAATCCCCGACCTGATGAAGAAATCCCTGCTGGCGATCGAGGATGCGCGCTTCTACGAGCACGGCGCGATCGACTTCCAGCGCGGCGTCGGCGCGGTCTACTCGAACCTGCGCCACGGCTTCGGCGCCGGCGGCGGCTCGACCATCACGATGCAGGTCGCAAGGAATTTCTTCCTGTCGCGCGAGAAGCACCTCGGCCGCAAGATCAACGAGATCGCGCTGGCCTACAAGATCGAGGCGGCCCTGTCCAAGGACGAGATCCTCGAGCTGTACATGAACCAGATCTACCTGGGCCAGCGCGCCTACGGCTTCTCGAGCGCCGCGCGCACCTATTTCAACAAGCCGCTCGACAAGCTCAGCGTGGCCGAGATGGCGATGCTGGCCGGCCTGCCGCAAAACCCCTCGCGCCACAACCCGGTGGCGAATCCGAAGCGCGCGCGCGAACGCCAGCACGCGGTCCTGAAGCGCATGCGCGAGCTGAACTACATCAGTGAGTCCCAATACCAGCAGGCGCTCACCGAGCCGCTGCGCGTGAATACCCGCGGCCAGGAATTCGACACCCACGCCGAGTACGTGGCCGAGGCGGCGCGCCAGGCGGTCTACAACCAGTTCAAGGAAGAAGCCTATACCCGCGGCATCAAGGTCACCACCACGATCCTGAAGGCCGAGCAGGACGCGGCCTACAACTCGGTGCGCCGCAACGTGCTGGCCTACGACCAGCGCCACGGCTACCGCGGTCCGGAAGGCCGCATCGAGCTGCCGGACGATCCGGTCGAGCGCGAGGACGCGATCGCCGAGGCCCTCGGCAAGCGCCCGGTCAGCGACGGCCTGCTGCCGGCCGTGGTGCTGTCCGCCTCGCCGAAGGCGGTGCGGGTCGAGACCATCGACGGCGACGACGTGACCATCAGCGGCGCCGGCCTGAAATTCGCGGCGGGCGCGCTGTCGCCGTCCGCCAAGGAAGAGCGCCGCATCGCGCCGGGCGCGATCGTGCGCGTGGCAAAAGAGCCCAAGGGCGGCTGGTCGATCACCCAGGTGCCGCAGGTCGCCGCCGCCTTCGTCGCGCTCGATGCCGACACCGGCGCCTACCACGCGCTGGTGGGCGGCTTCGACTACAACCTGCAGAAGTTCAACCACGTGACCCAGGCCTGGCGCCAGCCCGGCTCCGGCATCAAGCCCTTCATCTACTCGGCCTCGATCGAGAAGGGCTACTCGCCGGCCACCCGCATCCTCGACGCCCCGCTCGACATGGCGGGCGAGGACGCCGGCAAGACCTGGTCGCCGCAGAACGACGACGGCAAGTGGGACGGCCCGATCACCATGCGCCGCGCGCTGGCGGAATCGAAGAACGTGGTCTCGGTGCGCCTGCTGCGCGCCATCACGGTGCCCTATGCCCACGAATTCCTCGGCAAGTTCGGCTTCGACGTCGCGCGCCAGCCGGCCAACTACACGATGGCCCTCGGCACCGGCGCCGTCACGCCGCTGCAGATGGCCGCCGCCTATGGGGTGTTCGCGAACGGCGGCTACCAGGTCCAGCCCTACCTGATCGCCAAGGTCGAGGATGCCGACGGCAAGGTGCTGGCCGAGGCCAGGCCACCCGCCGCGCGCCAGGAAGACCGGCGCGTGCTCGACGCGCGCAACGCCTTCATCACCGACACCATGCTGCGCGACGTGACCCGCTACGGCACCGGCGCCGCGGCCACCAAGGCACTCGGCCGCACCGACATCGCCGGCAAGACCGGCACCACCAGCGACGCGGTCGACGGCTGGTTCTCGGGCTACGGCGGCAGCGTGGTGGCGGTGGCCTGGATGGGCTACGACGATCCGAAATCGCTGGGCGGCCGCGAGTTCGGCTCGACCCTGGCGCTGCCGATCTGGATCGACTACATGCGCGTGGCCCTGGCCAAGCGCCCGCAGGAAGAGCGTGCGCAGCCGGAAGGCATCGTGCGCGAGAACGACGACTGGGTCTACGCCGAGTTTGCCGAAACCCCGACCTTCAGCGGCATCGACCTCGACCAGCAGCCGCCGGCGGCGCCGGACCCGAACGCCCCGGCCGACCCGAACGCGCCACCTGCGCCGCCCCCGCAGCAGCAGCAGCAGCGCCAGCAGGCCAACCAGCTCCAGAACAGCCTGTTCTGACGCCAGCCTGCTTGGAACCGACACAGGCCCCGCCACATGCGGGGCCTTTTTTTGCGCGACTACATCTCGGCAAACGCGGTTTATGCATGGAAAACTTGCCAGCTTCCGTCATCCTCGTCCTACCAATCCTGACGGGCGACGCCTATTCTGGACGCACGACCCTGACTTCATGATGGCCTTATCCACCATACAAGGAAGGACAAGAGCATGAAAACTCATCAGATTGTATTGATCGGCGCTTTCCTGGCGACATCCCTGACGGCCTGCGGCCGGCACAGCGGCGATAGCGGCAGCACTTCGCCGGGCTCGTCGGCCAACAGCAGCGCCAGTGGCTCCAGCGGCTCCAGCGGCTCGACTGGCTCAAGCGGCTCAAGCGGCTCCAGCGGCTCAAGCGGCACGACCGGCGCCGGCGGCGGCGCGGGCTCGGGCGGCACCGCCGGTTCCGGCGGCTCCAGCGGCGCTGGCGGCACGGGCGGCCGTCACGGCACTCCGCCGTACTAAGCCACGCCATCGCCGGGTTCGCCGAAAGCCCGGCCTTTTGTGCATCGATCTCGACCAGCCGCGGCCGACGGCCGCGAACGCCTCGCCCGGTGCGGGGCTTTTTCTTTTAACGAACACTTCGCCACAAATACACTTCTTTTAACGGAAGATTGACCGAAGATCGTCATCCTTGTCCTACGCAGGCGGACGAACTCATCCTATTTTGGACGCCCCACCCCAACCCCATGATGTCGGCATTCACCACCAAAGGAGAGATCATGAAAAGATACCAAGGACTTTTGATCGGTGCCCTGATGGCCCTGAGCCTGGCAGCTTGCAAGTCGAACGGCAGCACCAGCGACATGAGCGGCAGCTCGTCCTCGGGCGCGACCTCGAGTGGTTCGATGGGCAGCTCGAGCGGCAGCAGCTCCACCGGCACCTCGGACTCCGGCACCATGGGCACCTCGGGCAACGGCGCCTCGGGTACCTCGAGCTCGGGCACCTCGGGCACCACCGGCACTTCGGGCCGCGGCGACTGGGGCACTTCGGGTTCGGGCACTTCGGGTTCGGGCACTTCGGGTTCCGGCATCTCGGGCTCGGGCACCTCTGGTTCCGGCACCTCGGGTTCCGGCACCTCGGGCACGGGTACCTCGGGCACGGGCACCTCAGGTACCGGCACGCATTGAGCCGCCCCGCTCCGAGCCTCTAACTGATGTGCGGCAAGCCGGCATCGCGCCAGCTTGCCGCTTTTTGTTCTCCACGATAAGGAACACACCATGAAGACCATTTACACCGCACTCATCGGCGCCACGCTGGCATTCGGCCTGGCGGCCTGCAGTTCCACCGGCTCCTATTCTGGCGACAGCGCAAGCGGCGGCTCGTCCACCGGCACGGCAACGGCCACCGGCACCCCGGCGGCCCAGGGCAACTCGAACGCCACCGGCACCGGGCAGCCGGGCGGCGGCGCGTCCAGCGGCACCAGCGGCACGGCCGGCTCGACCGGTACAAGCGGCGGCGTCATCGACGATACCACGGGCACTCCCCGCAACGGTTCCAGCACCGGCGGCACCAGCGGCACCAACGGTCAATAAGCGGCAAATAAGTCGCCTACGCGGCCAATGCGCCGCGCACGCGGCAGCGCCGCCGGTCCGGCTCACGACTGGCCCTCGGGTAGAATGGCGCCTGGACGATTCATGGGCGCTCTGCGATGAAAAACTGGATTGCGCGGCTGTTCGGCGGCGGCGAGGGTGCCGCGCCGGAGGAGCATGCGCCTGCCGCGGGCGCACCCGCGGCGCACCCCGCCGGGCCGGACCCATCGAAACCCGAACCGGACCGCGACCACGACTTCTGGCGCTGGCTGACGGCCGGTGCCGCCGCCGCCGCGCCGACCGCGCATGCCCTGCCGCATGCCCAGTTGGTGCTGGGCGAACTCGATCGCCTGGTCGACGCTCCCCTCGATGCCGCCGGCCTGATCCCCCGTGTTCCCGAAGTCATTCCACAACTGCTGCGCAGCCTGCGCGACGAAAGCGCGTCGAGCGTCGACCTGGCGCGCCAGGTGGCGCGCGACCCGGCCCTGGTCGCGGAGCTGATCCGCGAAGCCAACAGTCCCTTCTACCGCTCCTCCAGCCAGGTGCGCACCATCGACGCCGCCCTGCTGGTGCTGGGCCGGAACGGCCTGCGCATGCTGCTCGCACGCGCCGCCTTCCGTCCCCTGATCGGCGCACAGGGCGGGCGCCACAGCAGGCAGGCGGCGCCGCGCATCTGGCGCCACACCGAACAATGCGCGCTCGCCGCCAGCCTGCTCGCGCCCGCTCTGCGCGCCGATCCCTTCGAAGCCTACCTGGCCGGCCTGATGGACGACCTCGGCCTGATCGTGGCGCTGCGCCTGTTCGACGGCATGCTGGAAGCCGACGCCCTGCCCCAGGACCCCGCCTTGGTCGCCGCCCTGTTCGCGCGCAGCCGCACGCTGGCCGCGCGCATCGCCCTGCAATGGGAGCTGCCGCCGCCGATCGCCGCGGCGATCCTGGGCGCGCGGGGCCAGGGGCCGTCCGCCGGCCAGCCGCTGGCGGCAGCGCTGGGCCGCGCCGAACGCCTCGTCCTCCTGCGCCTGCTGCTCGACGCCGGCATGCTGGATGCGGAGGATCCGGCCGTGGCCGGCCTCGACGCGGCTTCGGCGCGGGTGTTCGAACGCCTCGCCCCGGCTGATCGCATCAGCTGACATATAATTCCACCATGCCTTTCGACCTGAAAAAACACCTCCCCAAACCCGGACAACGTTTTGCCCTGCCGACCCTGCACGGTTCCTCGGACGCCTATGCGCTGGCGCTCGCCGCGCTGGCGCTGAAGGCAAATAAACAGATGCTGACCGTGATCGTGGCCAACGCCAGCGATGGCCAGCGCCTGCTCGACGAGATTCCGTGGTTTGCGGACGGCAAGCTGGCGTGCCACTTGTTACCCGATTGGGAAACCCTGCCCTACGATGCGTTCTCGCCGCACCAGGACCTGGTGTCGGAACGCCTGGCGACCCTGCACGAAATCCGCAACGGCCAGTGCGACGTGCTGGTGGTGCCCGCCACCACGGCCCTGGTGCGCCTGGCCCCGCCATCCTTCCTGGCCGCCTACACCTTCTTCTTCCGCCAGGGCGAGAGCCTGGACGAAGCGAAGCTGAAGGCCCAGCTGACCCTGGCCGGCTATACCCACGTGACCCAGGTGATGTCGCCCGGCGAATACTCGGTGCGCGGGGGCCTGATCGACCTGTTTCCGATGGGCTCCGCGCTGCCCTACCGCCTCGACCTGTTCGGCGATGAGATCGAGACCATCCGCACCTTCGACGCCGACACCCAGCGCTCGCTGTACCCGGTGAAGGAAGTGCGCCTGCTGCCGGGCCGCGAATTCCCGATGGACGAGCAGGCCCGGACCGCCTTCCGCGGCCGCTGGCGGGAACGCTTCGAAGGCGACCCGACCCGCTCGCCCGTCTACAAGGACATCGGCAGCGGCATCGCCTCGGCCGGCATCGAATACTACCTGCCGCTGTTCTTCGACCAGACCGCGACCCTGTTCGACTACCTGCCCGAGGAATCGCCGCTGGCCCTGGTCGGCGACATCGAAGCCGCGATCCAGCGCTTCTGGGCCGACACCGAATCGCGCTACAAATTCCTGAAGGCCGACCGCGAACGCCCGATCCTGGAACCGAAGGAGATCTTCCTCGGGGCCGAGGATTTCTTCGTGTGCGCCAAGCCGCACGGACGCTGGGCCATCGCGCGCGACGCTTCGCCGGCTGCATCCGAACTGTCGGCGCCGATCCCCGACATCGCGGTCAACCGCCGCCTCGACGATCCGCTTGCGAACCTGCGCTCCTACCTCATGCGCGTCGACACGCGCGTGATGATCTGCGCCGAGTCGAACGGCCGCCGCGAGACCCTGCAGCAGTACTTCAACGAGTACAAGCTGGAGCTGGCCCCGGTCGAGGGCTTCGAGGGCCTGCGCGCGACGGATGCGGAAGTGGTGCTGGGCGTGGCCCCGCTGCAGGCCGGCTTCGAGCTGTCCGAGGAAGCGGTCGGCCGCCTGGTCTTCATCACCGAGACCGAGCTGTACGCCGGCACCGGCCGCCGCGCCGGCAAGAAGAAGCAGGAAGCCAGTTCGCAGGTCGAGTCGATGGTGCGCGACCTGTCCGAGCTGAAGATCGGCGACCCGGTGGTGCACATCAACCACGGCATCGGCCGCTACATGGGCCTGATCAGCATGGACCTGGGCGAAGGCGACACCGAGTTCCTGCACCTGGAATACGCCAAGGAGACCAAGCTGTATGTGCCGGTGTCGCAGCTGCACGTGATTTCGCGCTACTCCGGCGCCTCGCCCGAGGACGCGCCGCTGCACACCCTGGGTTCCGGCCAGTGGGACAAGGCCAAGCGCAAGGCCGCCGAGCAGGTGCGCGACACCGCCGCCGAGCTGCTGAACCTGTATGCCCGCCGCGCCGCGCGCCAGGGACATTCCTTCGAATATTCGAGCATCGACTACGAGAACTTCGCCCAGAGCTTCGGCTTCGACGAGACGCCCGACCAGGCCGAAGCGATCGCCAACGTCATCAAGGACATGACCTCGGGCCGCCCGATGGACCGCCTGGTGTGCGGCGACGTCGGCTTCGGCAAGACCGAGGTCGCGCTGCGCGCCGCCTTCATCGCCGTCATGGGCGGCAAGCAGGTGGCGATCCTGGCCCCGACCACCCTGCTGGCCGAGCAGCACGCGCAGACCTTCGCCAACCGCTTCGCCGACTGGCCGGTACGCATCGCCGAGCTGTCGCGCTTCCGCACCGGCAAGGAGATCAACAACGCGATCAAGGGCATGGCCGACGGCACCGTCGACATCGTGATCGGCACCCATAAGCTGCTGTCGCCGGACGTGAAATTCACGCGCCTGGGGCTGGTCATCATCGACGAGGAGCACCGCTTCGGCGTGCGCCAGAAGGAAGCGCTGAAGGCCCTGCGCGCCGAGGTCGACGTGCTCACCCTCACCGCGACGCCGATCCCGCGCACGCTGGGCATGGCGCTCGAAGGCCTGCGCGACTTCTCCGTGATCGCCACCGCGCCGCAGAAGCGCCTGGCCATCAAGACGTTTGTCCGCAGCGAGGACGGCTCGGTCGTCCGCGAAGCCTGCCTGCGCGAACTGAAGCGCGGCGGCCAGGTCTACTTCCTGCACAACGAAGTCGAGACTATCGAGAACCGCCTGGCAATGCTGCGCGAACTGCTGCCCGAGGCGCGCATCGGCGTGGCGCACGGCCAGATGCACGAGCGCGACCTGGAAAAGGTGATGCGCGACTTCGTTGCCCAGCGTTTCAACATCCTGCTGTGCACGACCATCATCGAGACCGGCATCGACGTGCCGACCGCGAACACCATCATCATGCACCGCGCCGACAAGTTCGGCCTGGCCCAGCTGCACCAGCTGCGCGGCCGCGTCGGCCGTTCGCACCACCAGGCTTATGCCTACCTGCTGGTGAACGACGCCCTGAACCTGACCAAGCAGGCGCAGCGCCGCCTGGACGCGATCCAGGCGATGGAGGAACTGGGCAGCGGCTTCTACCTGGCGATGCACGACCTCGAGATCCGCGGCGCCGGCGAAGTGCTGGGCGAGAACCAGTCCGGCGAGATGCTGGAGATCGGGTTCCAGCTCTATTCCGACATGCTGAACGAGGCCGTGAAGGCGCTGAAGGCCGGCCGCGAGCCGGACCTGGCCGCGCCGCTGTCCTCGACCACCGAGATCAACCTGCACGTGCCGGCCCTGCTGCCGGCCGACTTCTGCGGCGACGTCCACGAACGCCTGTCGATCTACAAGCGCCTGGCGAACTGCGAGACCCAGGAGCGCATCGACGACATGCAGGAAGAGCTGATCGACCGCTTCGGCAAGCTGCCGGATGCGGTAAAGGCCCTGATCGAGACCCACCGCCTGCGTATCGCCGCGAAGCAGGTCGGCATCGTCAAGATCGACGCCCACGCCGAAGCCGCCAGCCTGCAGTTCATGGAAAAGCCGCCGATCGATCCGATCAAGATCATCACGCTGATCCAGAAGAACCGCCACGTCAAGCTGGCCGGCCAGGACAAGCTGCGCATCACGGCCGCGATGCCGGACCTGCCGGCGCGCGTGAACCAGGTCAAGCAAACCATCAAACAACTATTAGCGTAGATTCGCCATGTCCAAGAAACTGATCCTCCAGGCCCCCGGGGCCGACCAGGCCGTGCTCGCGCAGGTCGCCGCACTGGCGAACCCGCGCAGCACCACCGCCATCCACGCGCACGCGCTGCGCTGCGACGGCATCGACCTCACGCCTTCGCTGAAGGCCGAGATCGAAGCTGCCGCGCACGCGGCCGGCATCGACGCCAGCTTCATCGACGCCAGGCTCACCCTGGCCGACTTCAAGCTGGTCGCGATGGACATGGACTCGACCCTGATCACCATCGAGTGCATCGACGAGATCGCCGACATGCAGGGCCTGAAGCCGCAGGTGTCCGCCATCACCGAAGCCGCGATGCGCGGCGAACTGGATTTTTCGGAAAGCCTGAAACGCCGCGTGTCCCTGCTGGAGGGCCTGCCGGTCGAGGCCCTCCAGCGCGTCTACGAGGAGCGCCTGCGCATCTCGCCGGGCGGCGAGGCGATGCTGGAGGGAGTCCAGGCCGCCGGCCTGAAGACCCTGCTGGTGTCGGGCGGCTTCACCTTCTTCACTGAGCGCCTGCAGACCCGGTTGAAGCTGGATTATGTGCACGCCAACGTGCTCGAGGCCGAAGGTGGCGTGCTGACCGGGCGCGTGGTCGGCGGCATCGTCGACGCCGAGGAAAAGATGCGCACCGTGCAGCGCGTGTGTGCCGAGCTCGGCATCGACCCGTGCCAGGCCATCGTGATGGGCGACGGTGCCAACGACCTGAAAATGATGGGCATCGCCGGCCTGTCGCTGGCCTTCCGCGCGAAGCCGGTGGTGCGGGCGCAGGCCGACGTGGCGCTGAATGTCACGGGCCTGGACGGTTTGCTGGCGATCCTGCAATAACAGGCCGGCGACAGGCGATCGGGAGCAGCATGCCCGCCTAGCGCGCGGCGCCGGTCAGGGCCGTTTCAACCCGCCGATGACGCTCGCGACCTTGGTGGTAATGATATCGACCGCCGGGCCATTCGCGCCGTGGGGCAGGATGACATCGGCGTGGCGCTTGGTCGGCTCGATGAATTGCTTGTGCATCGGGCGTACTGTTTCCAGGTACTGGCCGACGATGCTCTCCAGCGAGCGGCCGCGTTCGGCAATATCCCTTTGCATGCGGCGGATGAAACGAACATCGGCGGCGGTGTCGACAAAGATCTTCAGCGACATCATGTTGCGCAAGTCCGCGTCATACAAGGCAAACAGGCCTTCGATCACGATGACCGGGGCCGGTTTGACTGGAATGGTCTTGTTGGAGCGATTGTCGACCGTGAAGTCGTACTCCGGCATCTCGATCGTTTCGCCATTGCGCAAGGCCTGGACCTGCTGTATCAGCAGTGGCCAGTCGAAGGCCTGCGGATGGTCGTAATTCTGCCTGCGGCGGACTTCAGGGGCGAGATCGGATTGGTCGCGATAGTAATCGTCCTGCATCACGACCGAGACCATGTCGGCGCCGAACGAAGCCAGCACTTGCTGGGTCACCGTTGACTTGCCGCTGCCGCTGCCGCCAGCGACGCCGATGACAAAGGGAAGGAAGGAAATCTCATTCATCCCCGAATGATACCGGAGCGGCGACCGAACCGACAGGGCCGGTGTCCGGATCTGGAATCCAGGATTGAGCGGGCTGAACCTTGCCGAGAAGCCCGCACAGCGTTTGCGCATTGACTGGTTTGACCAAGTGACGATCGAGGCCGGCGGCACTGGTCTGCGCTCGATCCCATCCATACCATAGCCTGTCAACGCGATCAAGACAGCGGCTTCTACTTTCGGTTATCGCGGACTCATGCCAAACACGCGCAAGTGCTCGGACGGCGGAACCGTCTCTGCCTGGTCAGTGCCGAGTGTAAGAAATCTTCACGCCGCTGGGCATCGCCATGCCCACAGGATAAGATACGGACCGGTAACGCACGGTTGCCGAAGTTCGAGAGTATCAATGAAGCTCAGCCTGAAAATCCGCGCCGCACTCGTGTTTTGTGCAGCTGCGGCCCTTATCCCTTGTTCCACACTCGCGCAGCCCGTCCCCGCCGCCATCCGTACGCTGGCCGTCCAGGCCTCGCAGTCGCCCGCGTCACCCTCGGGTCCCTATGACGAACGCGGCTGGCTCGACCGGTTCTACGCGCCGCGCAAGTATGCGCCCGCCTGGAACCCGTCGACCGCCGCGGCGGCCTTATGGGTGCTGCGCCGGGCCACGCTGCAGGGCCTGGACCCGCTCGACTACGGCACCGAGGCGCTGCAGCGGCAGCTGCGTGCAGGCATCAGCGATAGCGCCCGTTTCGACGTCGCGCTCACCGCGGCGATGCTGCGCTACCTGGCCGACCTGCGCGTCGGCCGCGTGCGCTCCGAATACCACAGCCGCCTGCCCGATGCGCGCCTGAAGCAGTACGATCCGGTCGAGCGCCTGCGTGCCGGGCTCGCCGCCGGCAAGCTACAGGCCGCGGTGCAGGCCGCCGAGCCGCAATTCCGGCAATACGCGCCGGTCAAGGCTGCGCTGGCAAATTACCGCGAGCTGTCCAGGCAAGCGTATCCGGCCCTGTCGAAACCGCCCGGCAAGGTCGCCTCCGGCGACGCCTACCCGGACGCCGAGGCGCTGTTCAAGCGCCTGGTGCTGCTGGGCGACCTGCCGGCCGATGCGCCGCCCCCGACCGAGGGCATCTACAGCGAACGCATGGCGGAAGGCGTCCGGCATTTCCAGGCCCGTCATGGCCTGCTTGATGACGGCGTGCTGGGCCGCGGCACCATCGACGCGCTCAATGTGCCTCTGGCGAAGCGCGTGCGCCAGCTCGAACTGACGCTCGAGCGCCTGCGCTGGCTGCCGGATTTCGGCCCCGGCCCGCTGATCGTGGTCGACCTGCCGGCTTACCGCTTGTGGGCACTGAACAAGGACGGCGATGAGGATCCGCTCGAGATGCGGGTCGTGGTCGGCACCGCGATCAAGACCGAGACCCCGCTGTTCGTCGGCCAGATGCGCTACCTCGAGTTCAACCCCTACTGGAACGTCCCGCGCAGCATTCTCGACAAGGAAATCCTGCCCAAGCTGGCGCGTAACCCTGCCTACCTCGCGCAGAACGAGATGGAAACGGTGCCGCCGGGCGCGAGCGTGGCCGAGCTCCAGGCCGGCCGGGCGCGCGTGCGCCAGCGCCCGGGGCCGAACAATTCGCTGGGACCGATCAAGTTCGCGATGCCCAACCCGATGGACATCTACCTGCACTCGACCCCGAGGCGCGAGGTGTTCCAGCGCAGCCGGCGCGACCTGTCGCACGGCTGCATCCGGGTCGAGCATCCGGCCGCGCTGGCCCAGTACGTGCTCGGCCGGCAGCGCCAGTGGAACGCCGACGCCATCCAGGATGCCCTGCAGCCGGGACCGACCCGGCACGTCGACCTGGCCAAGGCGATTCCCGTCGTGATTTTCTATGCCACCGCCATGGTCGACACCAATGGCAGTCCGCGCTTTGCCCCGGATATCTACGGCCGCGACGTAAAGCTCGAGCAGGTACTGGCGGCACGCCACAGCCAGATCGTCGCCGCGGCAGGCCGGCCGGCGGAATAAGCGCCGGCTCGGCTGTGCTGCGAGCGGCGCTGCCCCGGTACACGCGTCCAGGGGATGTCGTCGACTGTCCTGGGAAAACAGGATTCCTGTCCCTTGTCTCGCCTAAATGGCCAACTATGATGGATGGTGAAACGGGCTGAGGGGCTAATCATGTCAAACCGCATCCATAAAACCTGTACCGCCAAGCTTATCGATAGCATCATGCTGTTGGCTGTCTGCATACCGGTCACGGTGTCCGCTGCGGACAATACCGTGCGCACACCGGCGTCCGGGGCCAAGGCGAAGGGAAGCACCATCGAGCGTGGACGCTATCTCGTACAGGTTGCCGGATGCAATGACTGTCACACGGCAGGGTATGCGCAAGCCGAGGGCAAGCTCCCGGAAAAAGAGTGGCTGCTCGGTGACCGCCTGGGATTTCGTGGCCCATGGGGAACTACCTACCCGGCCAACCTGCGCCTGACGATGAGTAACATGAGCGAAAGCGAGTGGATAAAGAGCGCGCAAACGAGGAAGCTGCGGCCTCCCATGCCCTGGTTCGCATTGCGCGATATGGACAAGGAAGATGTGCGCGCAATCTATCGTTACGTCCGCCACCTGGGACCTGGGGGCGTACCGGCCCCGGCCTTCGTCCCGCCGAACCAAACACCTAGCGGTCCGTATGTCCAGTTTCCAGGGCCCCCTCACTAATCGCACCAAGGTCAGTATATTTCTGTGTGTACATGACAGGGCTGTCATGTTCGCTGTGCGCGTCGAGCGGCTCACTATAATTCGAACTCGACAAACCACGTGCGGCCGCGCGCTGCAGAGCTCAACATGGTCACACGCAGAGACGTCCTCATCCTCGGCGCGGCGGGATATTGCTTGTCCGCCTGCGGTACTCCCTCCCATGCCGCCGTCGACATGGCGGCGCAAGGGGGCGCGGGTGCGCCGCCCGCACCTCCACATGGTCCGCGGCCGCCGGCACACGGCATGGTCGGCACCCCCATCGCCGACTGGACGGCTCCTCGGACGGCGGCCGGAACAGCGCCCGCGCTCGCCGTGGCGTCCGCCGCCAACGGCGCCGCGCGCTTCCATTCGTGCCGGCTGACACAAGCGTCCCCGGCCTCATCCATCGAGCAGGCGGTGCTGTCGTCCGCGTCCGGGCTCGTCCCGAAAGGAAGCGTGCCAGGATTTTCGGTTGGCATCTGGGCCCGCAACCCGCAGGCGCGCACCCTCAACTTCACGTTCGCCATCATCAGCGCAAAAGGCGGCCACGAGATTCGTTGGAACTGCGCGGTCGATCCGTCGCACGACTGGGTATTCCTGACGATGTCGCCAAGCCAGCAGCTGGCGATGGGCTGGCAGTTCGGCACCGATGTGCCGGCCGCGGTCCGCATCACGCAGCAGGACCGGATGGAGGAAGGCCCGTGGAAGCCGGGCGAATCGCTGCTGTTCGGTTCGGTGTATGTCGACATCGGCTCGAAGCCGCTGTTCCTGGTGACCTTCGACGACGGCTTCGCGTCGCAGGCGCGGCCGCCGGCGCCCGGCGCGCCAAGTGGCCGCGAATTGGTCGAACGCAAAGGCTTCAAGGGCAACCTGTTCATCGTGCCATCCTGGCTGGGGACGACCGGCGTGCACGGTTACGGCAGCGCCCCGAGCAGCTTCATGTCGGCGGACGACGTGGGTGCCTTGCATGCCGCCGGCTGGTCGATCGGCTCGCACACGAATACCCATCCATCCAGCCGGGACAACGCCGGATTGCGGCTGCTGGGACCGTACGGCTACTTCCTCAGCAATTCCGTCGACCGCCTGCCCGAACTGTATGTGCGCGCCTGGGGACTGGGCGCGGCCCACCGGCGCCGCGCGAACCGTGCGGTGGCCGGCAGCGCGACGATCACCTTCGAGAATCCACACCAGTTCCTGGTCAACATGCCGATCGTGTTCACTTCCGCCGCGCCGCCGGGCTTCACACAGTCCACGGTCTATTACGTGCAGAGTACGCCCAGTGCCGACAGCGCGACCTTCGCGACGGACCAGGGCAGCCTGCGCCTCACCGTCACGGCAAAAGCCGATTGGAAAGGCCTGGCCGACTACCGGTACGCGGGCTCGGCCAACGACGATCGTGCGATCCACGAGGACATCCTTGCCGGCGTCCGCGGCCTCGAAGGGCTCGGCATCCGCACCGGCGCGCGCTTTTTCGCGCTGCCCCAGGGCAGCACCGACAGCTACGTACGCTCGGCCTGCATACGCGCCGGCCTGAAGTGGGTGCGCGGAGCCTCGCTGCACGGCCACAGCTTCAGCGCCGGACGCCCGACAGGCGGCGGCCTGCAGAACATCGCCAACCAGCCCGGCGGATGGCTGGCCCAGCCGGATTGCGTGCAGACCGATGCGGCGGCCACGCCCTCGCTTGGCCAGATCAGGGACTATGTCGATGCCACCATCACGCAGGGCGCCTGCGGCTGTTCGTACCACCATGACGTGCGCGGTCCGACGGTGGGCAATCTGGAGGGGCTGTGCGCGCATTTGCGCCGCCGCGTCGATGCCGGCGAAATCGACGTCGTCACGCTCGACCGCCTGGCGCGGATTCTGGGGTGGTGAATGCGCCATGCCAGGCCGCCTTAGCCAACTGTTTCCGGCCTGGTCAGCGAGTACGCGAGCTCCGAAGCGCTGACAGGCCGGCGCAGCCAGCCTTGCGCCGCGTAAAAACGATCCGCTCTTGTGTTGGCGGAAGTCGTCAGGCGAATACAGTCATGGCCCAGCGCGAACAACCAGTCTGCAGCCTGCCTGAGCAGTAATGTGCCGAGACCCCGTCCTTCGTGGTCCGGGCGAACGAAGAGCGCCCAAATGGATGTGTTTACTTTATCCGCGTAGCAAAAAGCGACAATCTCGCCATCGTTTTCCGCAACCCATCCGCGCCCTGAACGCTCCAGGAAGTCCTCGTACATCGCTTCGGTAATACGCGCGGGGTCGGACAAGCTGTTTTCCGTGACCGACAGCCGGATCCGTGACATGGCAGGGATATCGGCGCTCGTGGCGAGCCTGAACAATGGATCGGATCGTGCTGGCATTGGGGTCTGGATGCGGTTTCAGGAAATAGCGCAAGGCATAGTGTAGGCAGGATGCTGTCCAAATAGCAATACCGACCGCGGCAGCCGCGGACCAAGCGTGTTACCCGCACGATCCTAGAGCTGCCGCAAACGAACCACCGTCCCGCTTACCGGACCATTCATGCGCCGAGCATAGAATGGATGGGCGGTCCAACGCTCATTCCTCCCAGGAGCCGAACATGACATCGACCCAGCTTGCCCGCGGCGAAGGCCCCGACGCCGACGCCCCGTCCCGCCCGCCCCGCCGCAGTTTCCTGCGCACCGGCCCGGCCGTCGCCGCCGGGCTCGCCCTGCCCGCGCTCCCCGTCACCGCACCGCTGGCCCAGACCCTGGCGGCCGAACGCTGGGCCGCGACCTGGGGCACGGCCCCGGCCGGTCCGCCGCCTTCCGCGTCCACGCTGGGCCTGTCGAACCAGACCCTGCGCCTGGTGGTGCATGCCAGCGCAGCCGGCAGCCGGGTGCGGATCCGCGTGTCCAACGAGATGGGCAGCGCGCCGCTGAACATCGGCACGGCCCGCATCGCCCTGCGTTCGGGCGGCGCCGGCACGGTGGCCGGCACCGACCGCCAGCTGCTGTTCGGCGGACAGCCGTCGATCGCGGTCCCGCCCGGCGCCCCGGCGCTGTCGGACCCGGCCGACCTGGCCATCCCGGCCTTCGCCGACCTTGCCGTCAGCCTCTACCTGCCGGGCGCGTCGCAGGCCACCACGATCCACAATGTCGCCCTGCAGACCAGTTATGTGTCGCCGGCCGGCGACTACAGTGCCGCGCCCGGCCTGCCGGTCCAGCGCACCCTCGCTTCGTGGCCATTCCTGACCGAGGTCGACGTGAGCGGAGGCGCGACGGCGGCCCTGGTCGCGCTGGGCGACTCGCTCACCGACGGCCAGGCCAGCACCGCGAACGCGAACCGCCGCTGGCCGGACCAGTTTGCGCGGCGCCTGCAGCTGCAGCTGGGCATTGCCGGTAATATCGGCGTGGCCAACCGCGGCATCGCCGCCAATTCGCTGCTGACGGACTACGCGACCTCGCTGCTGGCCGGCCGCGACGCCCTCGAACGCTTCGACCGCGACGTGCTGGCCACCGCGGGCGCGCGCTGGCTGCTGGCGCTCATCGGGATCAACGACATCGTCTACAGCGCCGCCTCGAATCCGATTCCGGCCGACACCCTGATCGCCGGCCACCTGCAGCTGCTCGCGCGGGCCCGCGCGCGCGGCCTGGCCGTGATCGGCGCGACCCTGCTGCCCTTCGAGGGCCTGTCCTATTACAACGCGGCGCGGGAAAACGTGCGAACGCGCTTCAACGACTGGATCCGCGGCGCCGGCGCCCACGATGCGCTGGCCGACTTCGACCTCGCGCTGCGCGATCCGGCGCGCCCGACGCGGCTGAACCCGGCCTACGACAGCGGCGACCACCTGCACCCGAACGACACCGGCTACCAGGCGATGGCGCAGGCGGTGCCGCTGGAGGTGTTCGCGGCAGCCTAGCCGGGCAAGTCCGGCATCGCCAGCAGCTGGGCGGCTGTGCGCTTCAAGGATTGACCGAGGGCGAGCGCTTCAGGCAGCGCAGCGCGAAGGTCGAGCGGGTGTGGCGCACGCCGGGCAGCTTGTACAGCTTCTTGCGCAGGAAGGTTTCGTAGCCCTCGGTGCCGGCCACCGCCACCTTGATCAGGTAATCGTATTCGCCGGACAGCAGGTAGGCTTCGATCACCTCCGGCAGCTCGGCCAGCGCGTCGGCAAAGGCCTTGAAGATCTCGTCGTCGTGGCGGTCGACGGTGACCTCGATGATCACCGTGTCCGGCACGCCCAACCGGCGCTGGTCGAACACCGCCGCGTAGCCAGTGATGAAACCCGCATCCTCCAGCGCCTTGACCCGGTGCCAGCACGGCGTGGCCGACAGGTTCACCGTGTCGGCCAGTTTCTGGTTGCTGATGCGGCCGTCGCGGCTCAGGGTGCGCAGGATGTGGCGGTCGATATCGTCGAGCTGGCCGTCCTTCATACGAGTACTTCCTTGTCTATACAAGCTAGGTTAAAGATAGTTCTTCTCCATTTTAACCGAAGCATAAGAGAATCTTCTTTATGTCGATTGTCAGGGGGGCCGAACAGAAGCACATTTTTTGTGCACTGCAGTATGATTTTGCCGCATCAATCCTCAGGAGTTTTTAGTGTCGGAAGCAGTATCCCGCGGCGGACTCGGAGTCCCGGGCGCCGCCTTCAATGCAGAATTGCAGCTCATGCTGGTCACCCCTGCGCTGTTCGCCGCCAACCTGGTGGTTGCGCGCTGGGCGCAGGGCGTCGGTATTCCCCCCGTGTTCCTCGCCTTCGGCCGCTGGGCGCTGGCCTTCATGATCCTCATGCCCTCGGTGGGGCCGCGCATGTGGGCGCTGCGCGCCACACTGCTCGCCAGCTGGCCGCGCATCCTGCTGCTGGCGACGCTGGGCATGGGCATGGCGGTCGCGCCGCAATACATCGGCGCGCGCCACACCGCCGCCGCCAACGTCGCCATCATCCTGGCCGCGTGCCCGGCCCTGGTGACCCTGGTCGAACGCCTGGTGTGGAAAGCGCCGCTGGGCCGCCGCCAAGCCGCGGGGCTCGCGATCGCAATCGCCGGCGTGCTGGTAGTGCTGTCGAAGGGCAATATCGGTGCACTCGGCCAGCTGGAATTCGGCCGCGGCGACTTGTGGGTGGTGCTGGCCGCGATCGGCTGGTCGCTGTACACGGTGTTCAACAAGCGCCTGCCGCTGCCGCCACTGCCCGGCACGGTCAAGCTGGCCGCCCTGATCGGCGGCGGCGCGCTGGTGCTGGCACCGTTCGCGGCCATCGAAGCGCTCCAGGGCGACGTCCCGTCCTTCGGCGACGGCAGGCTGTACGTGGCGCTGGTCTTCCTGGCGATCGTCCCGAGCCTGGGCGCCTACTTCTGCTTCGACCGCCTGGTGGCGGTGGCCGGCCCGGCGCGCGCCAGCATGTCGGTGTACCTGATCCCGCTGTTTGCGACCCTGGCGGCCTGGCCGCTGCTGGGCGAAGCGCCGCACCTGTACCACGCGGCCGGCTTCGGTATGATCCTGGCCGCGGTGGCACTGTCGAGCCGGCGGCGAAAATGAACAGGTGTAACAGCCTGTAAATCCTGGGAGCAAGCGCCGTCAAGATCGGTATAGTAGGCAGGTGAGGAGAACCGCCATGAAAACACTCGCCATCATTCTTGCAGTTGCCGCACTGAGCGGCTGCGCGACCCAGTATCCGGGTCCCGCCAACTACGGCACCCGCGCCTATGCCCAGGCGCCCGACGCGAACGGCTGGCAGGTGGTGTCGGTCACGCCGGTGGCGCCAGGCACCGCCGCCCAGGCCGCCGCTTCGGGCGACGCCGGGCGCGTCACGCGCTCGGACGTCGTCACCTACAGCCCGGCGCCGAGCAGCACCACCTACGTGACCCAGCCGGTGTACGTACCGGCTCCGGTGTACGTGCCGGCGCCGATCTATGCGCCAGCCCCGGTCTACGATCCGTTCTGGTACCCGCCGGTCACGATCGGCCTCGGCTTCAGCTGGAGCAACTGGGGTCACCGTGGTTACCATGGCGGCGGACACTGGCGCGGACATCGCTAAATTAAAAAAATTGCACTGAAATGAGGAGGTCGCGCGAAGGCGCGGCCTCTTTTTTTTCGCCCCGCCATACACCCCCTTCCTTACATTTTTCTTACGTATTTGCATGAAAGACGCATGCTGCATTGCGTCACATGAATCGTTTGCTGTTGCCCAATTGCTATCCTAGAATGGCCCGATGATGAGGTCGGTACCAGCCGATCCGCCCCGGAACCGGCGCCCCCCGGCGCGCGGCAAAAAACGAAGTCAACTACGGAGACAGCAATGGATTTCAAACTGAAGGCATTGGTTGCAGGGGTAGCAATGGGATTGTCGATGACGGCCATGGCCGCGGACCCGATCAAGATCGGCGTGTCCGGTCCGTTCACGGGCGGCTCGGCGCCGATGGGCGTGTCGATGCGCGACGGGGTGCGCCTGGCCGCCAGTGAAATCAACGCCAAGGGCGGCGTGCTGGGCCGCAAGATCGAGCTGGTCGAGCGCGACGACGAAGCCAAGAACGAGCGCGGCGTGCAGGTGGCGCAGGAGCTGATCAACAAGGAGCACGTGGTCGCCACGGTCGGCTACATCAACACCGGCGTGGCCCTGGCTTCGCAACGCTTCTACCAGCAGGCCAAGATCCCGGTCATGAACAACGTCGCCACCGGTTCCATCGTCACCAAGCAGTTCGCCAACCAGCCCGAGAACTACATTTTCCGCAACTCCGCGAACGACACCATCCAGTCGGCGATGATCGGCGAAGAAGTCGCCCGCCGCGGTTTCAAGAAGCCGGCGATCCTGGCCGACTCCACCAACTACGGCCAGCTCGGCCGCGAAGACCTCGAGAAGGTGCTCGACAAGAAAAGCCTGAAGCCGGTGGTGGTCGAGAAGTACAACATCGGCGACGTCGACATGACCGCCCAGCTGCTGCGCGCCAAGCAGGCCGGCGCCGACGTTGTGCTCACCTACGGCATCGGCCCCGAGCTGGCCCAGATCGCCAACGGCATGCAGAAGCTGGGCTGGAAAGTGCCGATCATCGGCAGCTGGACCCTGGCGATGGCCAACTTCGTCGACAACGCCGGCAAGAACGGCGACGGCGCGCGCATGCCGCAGACCTTCATCCAGAACCCGGACACGCCGAAGCGCAAGAACTTCATCGACGCCTACGTGAAGGCCTACAACCCGCCGGGCGGCCGCATGCCGTCGGCGGTGTCGGCGGCCCAGGGCTACGACTCGATCTACCTGCTGGCCGCCGCGATCCAGCAGGCCGGCTCTACCGAAGGTCCGAAGATCGCCGCCGCGCTCGAGAACCTGAAGACCCCGGTCGAAGGCGTGGTCACCACCTACAACAAGCCGTACAGCAAGACCGACCACGAAGCCATCAACTTCGACAACACCAAGTTCGGCGAAGTGCAGAACGGCCACGTGGTGTTGGCCAAGTAACACCGCGTACCGAGCGCACTCGCCTCGCTACCCACCCGTCGTCCCCGCGCAGGCGGGGACCTAAGTTTGCTTGCGGATCGCCTGCGCATGAAGAACTTGGGTTCCCGCCTGCGCGGGAACGACGTTCAATTAATCGCGCCGCACGGGTAAATAATGGAAATCCTTCTGCAGCTGGTGTTTTCCGGCATCGCGCTCGGCATGATCTATGCCGTCATCGCCTTCGGTTATCAACTTACGTTCGCCACCTCCGGCACCCTGAACTTCGGCCAGGGCGAGGCCTTGATGCTCGGCGCCCTGGTCGGACTGTCGCTGGTCGGGACGATCCACGGCGGCCCCTATCTCGGCTACTGGGCAATGATCCCGATCGTGGTCGTGTTCGGCGCGCTGCAGGGCATGTTCGTCGAATGGATCGGGGTGCGCCCCGCGATCCGCATCAAGTCGGAGTTCGGCTGGATCATGTCGACCATCGCACTGGCCATCATCTTCAAGAACGTGGCCGAGAACATCTGGGGCAAGGACGTGCTGCCCTTCCCTTCACCGCTGTCGTCCGAACCGGTCACGGTGATGGGCGCGAACGTCCAGCCGATGCAGCTGCTGGTGATCGTCGGCGCGCTCGCGATCATGCTGGCGGTCGAGATCTTCAACCGCAAGTCGATCTACGGCAAGGCGGTGGTCGCCACCGCCAACGACCGCGATGCGGCCGGCCTCATGGGCATCAACACGCGCATGGTGATCACGTTTTCGTATGCGCTGTCGTCGGCCACCGCTGCCTTCGCCGGCGCCCTGATCGCACCGCTCACGCTGACCAGCGCCAACATGGGCGCCTCGCTCGGGCTGAAGGCCTTCGCGGTGGCGATCATCGGCGGCCTGACCTCGGGCATGGGCGCAATCGTCGGCGGCATCATCCTCGGCATCGCCGAAACCGCCACCGGCTTCTACCTGTCGACCGGCTACAAGGAAGTGCCGGGCCTCGTGCTCCTGCTGCTGGTGCTGGCGGTGAAGCCTTCCGGCCTGTTCGGCAAGGCCGCGATCAAGAAGGTATAAAGCATGAACAAGAAAACCGCTACCGCCATCGCGCTGGGCATCGTCCTGGTCGCGGCCTATCCGCTGCTGTTCACGAATCCGTACTACGTGCACCTGGCCGAGACTATCCTGATCTACGCCATCCTGCTGTACGGCCTGGACATCGTGGTCGGCTACACCGGCCAGGTCTCGCTGGGCCACGCCGGCTTGTTCGGGATCGGCTCCTACATCACCGGGGTGCTGGTGATGAAGCTGGCCATGCCCTGGTACGTGACGCTGCCGGCCAGCGTGCTCGGCTCCGCCCTGTTCGGCGCGATCCTGGCCTTGCCGGCACTGCGCGTGACCGGTCCCTACCTGGCGATGGTGACCCTGGCCTTCGGCACCATCGTGCAAATCCTGATCAACGAAATGAGCTTCCTGACCGAAGGCCCGATGGGGATCATGCTCACCAAGCCGAAGGTCGGCGGCAACGACCTGACCGAAGTCCAGTACTACTACGCGGTGGCGGGCCTGATGTTCCTGTCGCTGCTGCTGGTGCACCGCCTGCTGCGTTCCCACATCGGACGCGCCTTCGAGGCGCTGCGCGACAGCCCGATCGCTTCCGACTGCATGGGCGTGTCGGTGTACCGCTACAAGGTGTATGCCTTCGTGATCAGCGCCGGCTTCGCGGGCCTGGCCGGCAGCCTGTACGCCTATTCGGAACAGTACATCTCGCCCAACACCTACAACTTCGAGCTGACCATCCTGTTCCTGCTGGCGGTGATCATGGGCGGGCGCAAGAGCCGCCTCGGTTCCCTGATCGGCGCGGCGATCGTCGTGATGCTGCCCAGCCTCCTGTCGGACATCGAGCTGTTCCGCAAGATCGCCATCGGCGCGGCCGTGCTGGCCGTGCTGGGCGCCGGCTTCGCGCTGGCGCGCGGGCGCACCAGCCCGGCCAAGGTCGCGGTGCCGGTGGTCGGCACGCTGGCGATGGCGGTCCTGTCCTACCGCCTGCAGAACATGGTGGACTGGCGCCTGACCATCTTCGGCCTGATGACCCTGTTCGTGGTGTATTACCTGCAGGACGGCATCGTCGGCTTCTTCAAGAGCCTGATGGGACGCGGCCGCCTGCACGTGGCGGCCACGCGCGCCGGCCAGGCCGATCCGTTCGCGGGCATGCGGGCGGCCGGCAAGGCCGGCGGCGAGCTGCTGCGCGTCGAGCAGGTGCTGATGCAGTTCGGCGGCCTGAAGGCGCTCAACCTGGTCGACCTGAGCGTGGCGCGCGGCTCGGTGCACGGGCTGATCGGCCCGAACGGCTCGGGAAAGAGCACGATGATGAACGTCCTGACCGGCATCTACAAGCCGACCGCCGGCGGCGTGGTGTTCGCCGGCCAGGCCATCGCCGGCCGCACGCCCTCGCAGATCGCGCTGGGCGGCATCGCCCGCACCTTCCAGAACGTACAGCTGTTCGGCGAGATGACCGCGACCGAGAACGTGCTGGTCGGCCTGCACCACAGCTTCCGCTCGACCGTGTTCGACGCCATGCTCACCACCCCGCGCTACAAGCGGGAGGAAGCGGCGGCGCGCGAGCGCGCGGCGGCCATCCTCGAGTTCATCGGCCTGGCCGACCTGGCGATGGAAGAGGCGCGCAACCTCCCCTACGGCAAGCAGCGCCTGCTGGAGATCGGCCGCGCGCTGGCGCTCGACCCGCGCCTGCTGCTGCTGGACGAACCGGCCGCCGGCCTGACCGCTCCGGACATCCGCGAGCTGATGGCGATCATCCGCAAGATCCGCGACCACGGCATCACCATCGTGCTGATCGAGCACCACATGGACGTGGTGATGTCGATCTCCGACACCGTGACGGTGCTCGACTTCGGCCAGAAGATCGCCGAGGGCAACCCGGCCAGCGTGCAGTCCGATCCGAAGGTCATCGACGCCTACCTGGGCGGATCCAGCGAAACGGCGCCGCAAGCGGCCGCACATTGAGAGGAAAGCCACGCATGCTAACGATCCAGAACCTGCACGCCGCCTACGGCAAGGTCGAAGTCCTGCACGGGATCTCGCTCGAGGTCCCGAAGGGCAAGCTGGTGACCCTCATCGGCAGCAATGGCGCCGGCAAGACCACCACCATGCGCGCCATCTCCGGCATGATCAAGCCGAAGAGCGGCAGCGTGCAGCTCGACGGCCGCGACATCACCGGCCTCGACTCGCACCGCATCGCGCGCGCCGGACTGGCCCACTCGCCCGAGGGCCGGCGCGTGTTCGCCACCATGAGCGTCACCGACAACCTGCTGCTGGGCGCCTTCCCGCGCTTCACGCGCGCCCGCCCGAAAGGCGACGTCCAGCACGACCTCGAACGCGCGCTGGAACTGTTCCCGCGCCTGAAGGAGCGCCGCATCCAGCTGGCCGGCACCCTGTCCGGCGGCGAGCAGCAGATGCTGGCGATGGCGCGCGCGGTCATGCTCAATCCCGAGGTGATCCTGCTCGACGAGCCGTCGATGGGCCTGGCGCCGATCCTGGTCGACGAGGTCTTCCGCATCATCGCGCGCCTGAAGTCGGAAGGCGTGACCATGCTGCTGGTCGAACAGTTCGCCCAGGCCGCGCTGAACGTGGCCGACTACGGCTATGTGCTGGAAAACGGCAGCATCGCGGTGCACGGGCCGGCGGCGAGCCTGAAGACCGATCCGAAGGTGGTGGCCGCTTACCTGGGCGGGGGACAGGCGCACTGAAGCGAAGGCGCGGCACGGCGTTCGACGTGCATGCAGTCGTGCCAGCTGCCTTTCATCTTCAAGCCGCGCCGCGAACGGTCGAACTGGCAGGCGCGGTCGTTCGCCGCATCGTCGATGGCGGCCTCGCCCGTCTCAGCCCTCCCCGGAACAGTAGGTAGCGCGCGGCGATACCGGCGGTCGCGCATTCCTGCGCTCCGCATTCTTACGTGTAACTGGTCCGCAAGGACTGTCATCATGCCCCGGTCGGCCAGCGATGGCCTCCACCGAAAGGCATGCATGAAACGCTTGAAGACCCTGTTCTGCGTGCTCGCCCTGCTCGCGCTGGGCGGCTGCGCTTCGATGTTCCAGTATGCCGGCGCGCGCCAGGCCGGCAGCATCGTCGACTACCTGTATCCGGACGCGAAAGAGCCGCCGAAGCTGGAACCGACCGTCACCCGGCTACGCCTGCCGGTGCGCGTCGGGATCGCCTTCGTGCCGGGCGGCGGACGCGGCGCCGGCCCGCAGGAGGCGGCGCAGATACAGTTGCTGGAGCGCGTCAAGGCATCCTTCTCCCGATACGACTACATCGGCGGCATCGAGGTCATCCCGGCCGCCTACCTGCGCCCGCGCGGCGGCTTCGACAACCTCGACCAGGTCGCGCGCATGTTCAACGTCGACGTGATCGCACTCGTCTCCTACGATCAGGTCCGCTTCAACGACACCAACCGGCTCGCCGTGCTGTACTGGACCGTGGTGGGTGCCTACCTGGTCAAGGGCGACCAGTACGACGTCCAGACCATGGTCGACGCCGCCGTGTTCGACGTCCGCAGCCGCAAGCTGCTGTTCCGCGCGCCGGGCATGAGCCAGGTGAAGGGTTCCGCCACGCTGGCCGGCTACGGCAAGGAAGTCCGCGGCGCGCAGTCGGACGGCTATGTCCAGGCGGTCGACCAGATGATTCCGGCGCTGCAGGCGCAGCTGGCGAACTTCAGGGAGCGCGCGCAATCCGATCCGGGCATCCAGGTCGAGCGCCGCGACGGCAAACGCGGCGCCGGCGGGATCGGCTGGGCGGCGGCGCTGCTGCTGGCCGGGGTGGGCTCGCGGATGGGGCGCCGCCGTGCTTAGGCGCGCGCCGGTGACGGTGGCGGTCGTCGGTCTCTGCCTGCTGCTCGCGGGTGCGGGGGAACCCGCCAGCGCCGGACTCGCCTGGGAACGTGGCGCGATCCTGCACGGCGAGCTGTGGCGCCTGTGGAGCTGCCACTTGGTGCACTTTTCGATCTCGCACGCGGCCGCCGATGCGCTGGTGCTGCTGGCGATGGGGCTGTACGCCGAGCCGCTGGTCGGGCCGCGCCGCTTCGGCCTGATGCTGGCGGGCGCCGCCACCCTGCTCTCAGCGGGCATGCTGGTGCTGGCGCCAGGCCTCCATGAGTATCGCGGCGCCTCCGGCCTGGCGGTGCTGACGGCCGTGCTGGGCGGCGTGCTGGCCTGGCGCCGCCACCCCGCCAGCCACCTGATGCTGGCCTGCGCCGCGCTGGCGCTGGCCGCAAAGACGCTGTGGGAAGCCTGCGCGCACACGGCGGCATTCACCGACCTGCCCGCGGGGGTGGGCGTGGCCTGGCAGGCGCATCTGCTCGGCGCGCTGCTGGGCGCGGCGGCGGCCAGGCATCTATCGCCGCCTGAGGACGGCCATCCTTAGCGTCGCGCCAGCTCGCCCCCCAGCCGCAGCGCCTGCGCGATATTCCGCGCCGCCGCCCGCAGGTTGTCATGCGCCTGCGCCAGCGCCTCCTCGACCGTGCAGGGCCGGCATACCGCCGCGAACACGGCGTCGATGCCATGCGCGTGCACCGCGCCGGCGTCGACCCCCAGGCCGCCGCCGATGCCGATCACCGGCTTGCCGTGGCGCTTGGCGACCCGCGCCACGCCCACCGGCGTCTTGCCGCTGACACTCTGGCCGTCGATCCGCCCTTCCCCCGTGATGACCAGGTCGGCGTCGCGCACCGCCCGCTCCAGCCCGACCGCCTCGGCGATGATCTCGATGCCGGGCCGCAGGCGCCCGCCCAGGAACACGACCATCGCCGCCGCGATGCCGCCGCCGGCCCCTGCGCCCGGCATGGCGGCGATGTCCTTGCCGAGATCGCGCGCAATGAGCTGACCGTAGTGCGCCAGGCAGGCGTCGAGCTGGGCGACCATGTCCGGCGTCGCCCCCTTCTGCGGCCCGAAGATGGCGGAGGCGCCGTTCGGCCCGACCAGCGGGTTGCTGACGTCGCAGGCGATGTCGAAGACGCTGTCGCGCACGCGCGGGTCGAGCCCGGCCACGTCGATGCGGGCCAGCCGCGCCAGCGGGGCGCCGCCCGGGCCGAGCTCCATGCCGGCATCGTCCAGCAGGCGCACGCCGAGCGCCTGCAGCATCCCGGCCCCGCCGTCATTGGTGGCGCTGCCGCCGACCCCGAGCACGAAGCGGCGCACGCCGGCGTCGAGCGCGTGCAGGATCAGTTCTCCGGTGCCGCGGCTGGTCGCCGTCAGCGGATTACGGCGCCCAGGGGGCACCATTTCGAGGCCGCTCGCGGCGGCCATCTCGATCACGGCCAGCGGCGCGCCGCCATCCGGCGCAGTCGCCAGTCCGTAGAAGGCCTGGGCCGCTTCGCCCAGCGGGCCGGTGGCCTCGAGCTCGACGCGGCGCCCGCCGGTGGCGTCGATCATCGCCTGCACCGTGCCCTCGCCGCCGTCGGCGACCGGCAGCTTGACGATGTCGGCGTCGGGAAATACCTCGCGCAGGCCGGCCTCGATGGCCTCGGCCACCTGCAGGGCCGACAGGCTTTCCTTGAACGAATCCGGCGCAATCACGACTTTCATCTACTCTCCTTGGTATATCGTTTCAGACCCTGGCGGTTCATGAGCCGCGCCGGCAGCGTCATGACCAGCGCGGCGCCCGGCAAGGGCACGCCCGACAGTATATACACGGCGACATCCTCGCCGTGCTTCTTGTCGTTCATGGCTGCTTGGCCGCTGGCCGGTCAGTCGCGGCCGTCGATGCCGAACAGGTCGTGCGCGTCGAGGATGGCCCAGGTGATCTCGGGATGGCGGTCGAGTGCCTTGCGCACCGCGGCCGGGATCGACTGTCGCACCTTCCTGCACAGGCCAGGACGGTCTTCCAGCAGGATGACGATGCCGCGCAGGGTGCGCACCTCGTTCGGCCCGGGGGCGATCTTCAGCTCGACGCCGAGGTTGCTGCGGATCCTGTCCTGCAGTCGCTTCAGCTCGTCGTAAGTAGCGATGCTTTCGATGCGCTCGATCAGCTTCTGCTCCTCCATGCGCGTCAGGCGCAGGGGGCGCAGGTCGGCATCGGGCTCGCCGAGCAGGCGCTCGCGGTCGCAGACGCAGGCGCCTGGCGGGCATTCGCTACGAAGGGGGAAGCTTACCTGTTGCAACATGGGCTCACGCTGTCAAGCAAGGGATCGATATAGTGTACATCATGGAGAACTTCACTCATCCGCTGCCAGTGCGATCCTTTCCAGTAGACGCGCCCGCAGATGTCGCAGGTAGTGAACTCGTCCTGGGTCGCGGCGATCTGCGGCGGCAGGCGGTCGAGCACGGCGGCCTTGGCGACTGCGCGCAGCGGTGCGTTGTCGTGCAGGCAGCGCGTGAACGGGCGCGCGCGCTCGGCCAGGCCGAGGCGCTCGGACACTTCGCGCAGCTGCGCCCGGGCCTTCAGGGCGCGCACGTAGCAGCCATAGTCGATGGTGCGGCGCTTCAGGAATTCGCGGTCGCGCGTCAGCACGATCCGGTCCTCCTCCACCGCCAGCGCCTCGACCTGGTCGTCGCGCAGGCTGTTGTCGTAGATGGTGTCGAATCCGGCCATTCGCAATAGCCGCGCCAGGCCGCCGAGGTGGGCATCGGCGACGAAGCGGATCCGGCCCGGCGGCAGGACCGGCGCGGGCGCGAGGCCGCTCACGTCGAAGCAGGTGAAGCGCGGATAGACCGCGACCCGGTCGCCGTCCTCCAGCAGCAGGTCGAGGCCGGCGGCTTCGCCGTTCACCAGCACCAGCTCGATCTCGGTGTGCGGCACGCCGAGCGCCTCGATCATGTGCTTGGTGGTGGCCATGCGCGCGCACGGCGTCGCGATCTCGCGCCCGCGCCGCTCGCGCGGCAAAAAGTCGTTCAGCTCGGCGTAGAAGCGGAAGGTGGCGCAGACCATGGCCGGCTCACGCCTCGACGGCGACCGCCCGCAGTACCTCGAGCGCGTTCGGCACCGCGGCGAAGGCCGCCGTGTTATCGAAGATGCACCAGCAGTCGGCGCCGCCGAGCGTCGAGGCCTCGATGCGCTGCTCGACTTCGCGCAGGAAGGCCGGCGGGTAGGCCGAGTAGTAGACCTTGGGCGTGCCGTGCAGGCGCAGGTAGCTGGCGGCCGTGGTCGGCACGTGCGGGCCGGGCTGGCCGGCCGGCGGGTCGGCGATCACGCGCGTCACGCCGTACTCGCGCAAGACCGCCGTGGCGGCCTCCGAGAACCAGGTCGGATGGCGCCCCTCCAGCGCCAGCATGCAGCCGAGGCGCTGTTTCAGCCTCGGCAGGAAGTCGCGCGCCGCCTCTTCGTCGAACACGCCCTTGGGCGGCAATTGCACCAGCACGCAGCCCAGCTTTGCGCCCAGGTGGTTGACCTCGCCGGCGAAGCGGTCGAGCAGCGCGTCGGCGTCGCGCAGGCGCGCCTCGTGCGAAATCGCTTTCGGCAGCTTGACGGAGAAACGGAAATCGTCCGGTACGCTGGCGGCCCAGCGCGCATAGGTCTGGGGCTGGTGCGGCCGGTAGAAGGAGGAGTTGATCTCGACGGCGGGAAACACGGCGGCATAACGTTCCAGGTGGCTGCCTTCCTCGGGGAAGTCGGCCGCCACGTCCTTGTGCAGGCTCCAGCCGGCGCAGCCGATCAGGCGCGCGCCGCCGTGGTGCGCGGGTGCGCCGTCGGAAAATGAGCTGCTCTCGCTGATCAAGGCCTGCTTCCTAAGTCGTTGTCTTGCCTTGATTCTATGCCGGAAGCCCGGAGCCGCGTCGCACGGGCCGGCCGCGCACGGTCTCAGGACGTCCCGTGCGGACGCGGCATGTTCGCTCGCGCCCAGCGCACGATATCGGCGCTGCCCATTGCGCCCGCCTGCCGGGCGACTTCCTGTCCTTGATAAAACAGCGCAATCGTCGGGATGCTCCGGATGGCGTAGCGTGCGGCCAGCGCCTGCTCTGTTTCGGTGTTCACCTTGGCCAGCCGGACATAGGGTTCCAGTTCGCCGGCGGCCTGTTCGTAGTGCGGAGCCATCATCTTGCATGGGCCGCACCAGGACGCCCAGAAGTCGACCAGCAAGGGCAGCTCGTCGCGGCCGAGATGCTTGTCGAATGCCTGGGTGTCGAGCTCCACGGGCTTGCCGGAAAATAAGGGATGGTGGCAACGACCGCAATCCGGCTTCTCCTTCAATCTTTCCTCGGGAATGCGATTCGTGGCTTGGCAGTTATTGCAAACGAGGTACATACGTGGACTCCTCTTTTAGTGGCCTCACCATATTGTATCGTCATCGCCTGGATGATGAAGTATCGTCCGTTCTGCCGGATCGGTTGGCCTCGAGTTTATCTTCTCCAGTTTCTCATTACCCGCCGGGATAATGGTCCGCGAATCAGGTCGCCCTATCCGATTTTCTTTTCCGAGTAAACCCCTGCAATTCGGTCGAGTTGCTCAAATGTCGCAATAACTACGGGGACAGTGCACGCAATTGTCTTTACGTCTTCCACATGCTATTTGTAAGACTTGGTAACTACCGCAATGCCGCCGACCTAGCGCCGGCAAAACATTTAGTCCAGATGCCTGAACATCGACAGGACATTTAAAAAGAGAATTGTAAAAGCTGGTAGCAATAAGCTGTTCAAAAATATGAGAAACAGAAATGTCATCATGTCCTGGACAAATAGCCGTTGGTCCGAAACCTGGGTCCGCAATATTTCGCGAACAAAGCACGTTCGCGAAAGAATTTCTCGTCACCCGATGTTGAGTGGACGAGCGCCGCCCATCGCCTCCCATTAATCCTTACCGGTTACCGATTCCACTGACGGAGAAGTCAGAGCCCGATAAAAAACGGGAACGGGACCTTTCTATCGAATTTGCCCGATGGGCAAATCCCTGCAAAGCAATCACGCTCAGGGAAAACCGCCAATTCGTAGTTGCCATACGGTTGGTTGATTGATTGATTGAAGGAGAGAGATCATGCGTAAACTCACCAGCACCGAGCTGCAGCACGTGTACGGCGGTGGCGGCGATTATCAGCCGCCCCCGTGCAAACCCACGAGCAATCATTCCACCCGAAGCACGAGCCGCAACAGTACCCGGGAATGTGCGCCCGCTTCCGGTTCGACGAGCTGCAAACGGGCGTCGGGCAGCTAGCTCGCCGGGCGCCTTGCTAACACCGGCGTGTAAGTAGAGCGCGTCGCCGTGCGCCCGCAACTGGCCTGCGGCGACGCTTCCCCTTATTTCTGCGCGTGAGCCTACCATGAAGCAATATGAGCCTGTCAGCAATCAAGCAACGATCACGAACACGATCCAGAGAGAAATGTGGCTGCTCGGCCAGCCGCCGTTGACCAGGTACCTCGACTTCGTCAAAGGCTTCGGCGTCGACGGTTCCGGGTGCGACCGTGCCCGGCTGGTGCGGGAATGGAGCGGCGCGAACGACTATTACGACGAGCTGGAGGAACGCGAAGCCGGCATTGCGGACGCCCTGGAATGCCTGCCCCTTCCAGGCCAGATGAGGGCGCAGGCCGGCAAGCTGATGGACGCTCCGCGCTTCCGGTACACGTTCGACAGCCTGCCCACGCATCTCGAGATGGTCAGGCTCGACCGGCTCGTCATTTGCCAGAACCACGTCAACCGTGACTTCGTCGACGGCCTGAAGGAAGGCTTGGGACCATCCCCCGGCCCGAGCGCATTGTTCGATTTTTGCCAGCCGTCCGAGGATCGCTGGCCGGCGGTGCAGATGCGCGAACATGGTTTCCGTCACTACAGTTTTCGGTCCGACTCGGCGGACCTGCGTTTGCACGAATCGGCCCTGCTGCGAGCCGACCAGCTGCAAGGCCATGACACGGCCGGTACCGTGTCGGGGGCGGTGGGCGTGATGGTCGGCTTCAGCTCCAACTGCCTGAACGCGATCCGTGACGACGACAACGGCCGCCTGCTGCTGAATAACGGCTACCACCGCGCCGTTGCCCTCCTCGAGCTTGGCATCACGCATGCCCCCTGTGTCGTGCAAACCGTCACCCGGCGGGACGAGCTGGACCTCACGGCCAAGGCGGTCGTCGCCAGGGACCCGGGTTACTTCTTCAACGGCAAGCGGCCGCCCCTGCTGAAGGACTATCTGGACCCGCGCATCGCCAAGACCTTCCCGATTCGCAAGGTATCGAGGGTCATCGAAGTGCACGTCGAGGTCCGGGAATTCTTCGCCCCGGATTAGCCATGGATATCGTGCGCAACAAGCGGACAGCGGTCGCCACCGAGCCGGCAGGCGCCGACGACGTGCCCCTGTTCAGGCCGGAAGTGCTGGCCGAGCGCCAGACCCAGTGGCTGGGCCCGGTGATCGTCAAGCCGCGCGCCTCGCACCGCTGGTTCGCGCTGTTCGCGGCCGCCGCCGGCGCCGGCCTGCTCGCCCTGCTGTTCGGCGCGAGCTACGTGCGCAAGGCGCATGTGAGCGGCTGGCTGGTGCCCGACCAGGGCGTGGCGCGCGTGTTCGCGGCACAAAGCGGCGTGGTGACCAGGTTCCTCGCCAGGGAGGGGCAGGAAGTCCGCCAGGGCCAGCCCTTGCTGGTGGTGTCCACCGAACAGCAGAGCATGGCGCTGGGCAATACGCAGGCGAATATCGCACGCAGCCTGGCCATGCGGCGCGACAGCCTGGATGACGAAGCGCGCCAGAACCAGCAACTGCTGCGCCAGCAGAGCGCCGCGCAGAGCGCCCGCCTGGATGCGATACGCACGGAACAGGAACAGTTGAAGGAAGAGATCGGCCTGCAACAATCCAGGCTGGACCTGGCGCGCAAATCCGAGGAGCGCCAGGCCGAGCTGAGAAAGCGCGGCTTCATCTCGGACCAGCAGGTGCAGACCGCCACCGAAGCCAGGCTCGATAATGCCTCGAAGCTGCGCGTCCTCAGGCGCAACCTGACCGAACTGCAGCGCGATCGCCTGGCGCTGGAAGGCGATTTGCGCGACCTGCCCCTGAAGTTCCAGGCGCAGATCGCCGCCATCGAACGCAACAGCGCCGCCGTCACCCAGGAGCTTGCCGAAGTCGAAGCGCGCCGCGAGATCATCGTGCCGGCGCCGAAAAGCGGCACCGTCACCGCCATCCAGGCGGAGCCCGGCGGCGGGGTGACGCCCTCCGTGCCGCTGTTGAGTATCGTACCGTCCGGCGGCATGCTCGAAGCGCACCTGTACACGCCGAGCCGCGCCATCGGATTCGTGCGCCCCGGCCAACGCGTGCTGCTGCGCTACCAGGCCTACCCTTACCAGAAGTTCGGCCACTATGGCGGCGTGGTCACCAGCGTTGCACGCTCGGCCCTGAACCCTGCCGAACTGCCGGCGCAGCTGTCGGGCCTGGCGGGCGGCGGCGAGCGCAACGGCGAACCGGTCTACCGGGTCACGGTGCGGCTGGACAGCCAGCACGTCACGGCCTACGGCAAGCCGGTGCCGCTGCAGCCCGGCATGCAGCTCGAGGCCGACCTGCTGATCGAGCGGCGCCGCCTGATCGACTGGGTCCTCGATCCACTGTATTCGTTCACCGGGAAGTGGAACTGATGAGCCTACTTGATGAACTCAAGCTCGGCCTCGGCCGGCAGTTGCCGATGCTGCTGCAGACCGAAGCGGCCGAGTGCGGGCTCGCCTGCATCGCGATGCTGGCCGGCTACCACGGCAATATGTCGGACATGGCGCAGCTGCGGCGCCGCTTCGGTCTCTCGCTCAAGGGCTCGACGCTCAGGGACATGACCTCGATCGCCGACCAGCTCGGCTTCGCCGCGCGCCCCTTGCGGCTGGAGGCGGACGAATTGCCGCTGCTGGAAACGCCGTGCGTGCTGCACTGGGACCTCAACCATTTCGTCGTGCTCAAGCGGGTCGGCCCGCGCGGCGTGGCGGTGATTCACGATCCGGCCGTCGGCGTGCGCCGGCTGCAGCCCGCCGAGCTGGCGCGCCACTTTACCGGTATTGCCCTCGAGTTGACGCCGACCAGCAATTTCGAGGAAGGCCAGCGGCCGCCGCGCCTGCGCCTGAGCGCGCTGATCGGCAGGATGGTCGGACTGAAGCGTTCGCTTGCCCTGCTGGCCCTGATGGCCCTGGCGATCGAAATGTTCGCCATTGCCAGTCCCCTGTTCATGCAGTGGGTCGTCGATGAAGCCCTGGTCAGCGCCGACGAGGACCTGCTGCTCACCCTGGTGCTGGGCTTCACCCTGTTGCTGCTGATCCGGGTCGCCGTGACCAGCATGCGGGGCTGGATGCTGATCGCCATCTCGACGTCGCTGAAGGTCACCGGCCGCGCCAACCTGTTCTCCCACCTGGTGAACCTGCCGGCGAGCTACTTCGAAACCCGCCACCTCGGCGACGTGATGTCGCGCTTCGGCTCGCAGGAAACCATCCTCGCCGCGATCACCACCGATGCGGTCGAGATCCTGCTCGACGGCCTGATATCCCTGGTCACGCTGACCATGATGTTCATCTACGCACCGGGGCTGGCGACGGTGGCGCTGGCCGGCGCGCTACTATACGGGGTCCTGCGCTGGGCCGCCTACACGCCGCTGCGCCAGGCTTCCCTCGAAGCGATCGTCTGGGGGGCGCGGCGCGACACCCACTTCCTGGAAACCCTGCGCGGCATGAAGACGATCAAGCTCTTCAATGCCCAGGACGCACGGCGCTCCCAATGGCTGAACCTGTTGGTGCAGACCGTCAACCGGCAGATCACGGCCCAGAAACTCAGCCTCCTGTTCCGCTCGGCCAACGCCTTGCTGGTGGGCGTGATCGCGATCGTGGTGGTGTGGCTGGGTGCCCAGAAGGTGCTGCAAAACACGTTCTCGGTGGGGATGTTGCTCGCCTTTATCAGCTACAAGGACCAGTTCCTGTCGCGGGTCAGCGAATTGATCAACAAGGGCCTCGACCTGACCATGCTCCGCCTGCATGCCGACCGGCTCGCCGATATCGCCCTCGCCCCGCCCGAGGCGCGCGGCGGGCAGGCCGAACCGGACTCCGACCGGGCGCCGGTCGCCGTTGCCGTCCACCAACTGCGGTTCCGCTATGGGACCACCGACCCCTGGGTGCTCGACGGGGTGGATTTCCAGATCGCGGCCGGCGAATCGGTCGCCATCGTCGGCGAGTCCGGGTGCGGCAAGACGACCCTGCTGCGCATCCTGGCCAGCCTGCTCGACCCGAGCGAGGGAGAAATCCAGATCAACGGCCGTCCCCTCACCAAGGCGGTCCTGACCGACTACCGCGCGAAGCTGGGGGTAGTCCTCCAGGACGACCAGCTGTTCGCCGGCTCGATCGGCGACAACATCAGCTTTTTCTCCGACAATCCATCGCACCAGCGCATCCGCGAATGCGCGCGCATGGCGGCCATCGACGATGACATCTGCGCGATGCCGATGGGATACCATACCCTGATCGGCGACATGGGAACCGTGCTGTCGGGCGGGCAGAAGCAGCGCGTGCTCATCGCCCGTGCCCTCTATCACGATCCGGCGATCCTGCTGATGGACGAAGCCACCAGCCACCTGGACCTTGGCCGCGAAAAGGCGGTCAACGACGGCATCCGCGCGGTCCGGATGACCCGCATCATCGTTGCGCACAGACCGGAAACCATCTTGTCCGCGGACCGCGTCATCGTCCTGGAGCACGGCAAGATCGTCGAGGATGTGCGCACCCACGAGAGCAAGGTCGCGCTGCTGTCCCGCGCCGCCGCCTTGCGCCAAGCCGATCCGTGCGCGTCCGGCCCTTGATGACCGGCACGGTCCATCGTGGAGTTGCAGGTGCGCGCCGCCCGGGCGCGGGTTCGTCTATCGTTGAACCAAACCGACAACTCATCCACAGGGAGGACCACATGTCCCAGGAACTCGTCTACGAACGCGGACTCGAGGATGCGAAGCAGTTCGCCCGCATCCTGTATATCGCGCATGCGGCCACTTTCTTCTTTTCGCTCGGGATGCTGAACGTGCTGGTCCTGATCGTCAACTACATCAGGCGCCCGGACACCGCCGGGACCATGGTCTACTCGCACCACACCTGGATGATCCGCTCGTTCTGGTGGTACGTGGTGTGGATGGCGGTGGCGATCTTCCTGGCCATCACCATCATCGGGATTCCGCTGGCCTGGCTGGTCGGGGCCGGCGCCTGGGTCTGGATGGCCTACCGGATCATCCGCGGCTTCCTCGACCTGAACAACAACCGGGCGATGCCGGTCTGACCGGCATCCCCGCTCAGTTGTTCGGTCCGTCCCTGCGCAGGCGCGCTTCGACCTCGCGCAGCCGCACGTAGTTGGCCCGGCCCAGGCGTCCGACGGGGCGGGTCTCGATCCGGTCGAGCAAATCGATGCGATGGTTCTGCTCGCCCTTGCGGCCGGTGTACACCGCCTCGTCGATGTGCACGTGCTGCACGCTGCCCATGATCCATTTGTTGGCCCCCATGTCGAGGATGTCATGGAGCTTGCATTCGTAGGCGACCGGCGCGCCGGCCACGCGCGGCGCCCTGACGGTACTGGCGGGCGCCTCCACCAGTCCGGCGTAGCGGAATTCGCTGTCGCCGGGCGCGAGGTCGGCCGCCGTCTTGACCATTTCGTCCATCAGGTATTCCGGTACGATGTTGACCACGAACTCGCGGGTGGCCACGATGTTCGTATACGTGTCCTTCGGTATCCACTGGCCGGCGTGGTTGTCGCCGCGCGGGCCGCAGCTGAAGCCCAGTATCGGCGGCGACGGCGACACCACGTTGAAGAAGCTGAAGGGCGCGATGTTCGGCAGGCCCTCGGCGGAAATCGTCGACACCCAGGCGATCGGCCGCGGCACGACGGAGTCGCGCAGCAGGAAATACATCTCGGTCGGCTGGAAGTCGGCGGCGGAAAGCGAAATGGTCATGGTGGCGTTTGGCTGCTTGGTTACTGTTGCGGGTCGTAGAGTTTTTCCTTGATGAACAGCGCCGGCACGATCCCGCACAGGAAGTACGCCGCGCCCATCACCAGGAAGCCGAGTCCGATCGAGCCGTTGGTGGCCAGGTAGCCGATGCAGGCTGGAGCGATCGCCGCGCCGGCCCGGCCGACGTTGTAGGCGCCGCCCACCGCCGAGCCGCGGATCGAGGTCTCGAAGCTTTCGGTCATGTAGGTAGCGTTCACGCCGTACGGAATCCCGTACAGGAAGCCGAAGATGGTCAGCAGGTAGACGATGTTGTCCGGCGTGTGGTGGAACACGATCAGCGGCAGGAACACCGCCGTGCCGAGCGCACCGAAGGCGAAGATGGCGCGGCGCCCGACGCGGTCGGCCAGCCAGCCGGCGACGATCTTCCCGAGGATCATGGCGACATAGGTGCCGACCATGTAGCCGGTCATCGCCTTGAAGTTCATGTGCAGTTCTTTTTCGAGATAGGTCGGCATCCAGTTGTTGACGCCGTAGTAGCCGAACTGCAGGAAGCCGGCGGCCAGTGCCCACAAGATGAACATGCGGCGGTGGGCCGGGTTGGCGAAGATCAGCTTCATCGCGCCGGTCTGCTTTTGCCCGTTGCGTACGCCCGCCGCCTTGTCCGCGGCCAGCTTCTGGCGCGCGGCGATCCATGCGGCCGGTTCCGGCACCGCGCGCTGCATCAGCACGGCCAGGATGACCGGGATGATGGCGATGTAGAACAGCCAGCGCCAGCCATAGGTGGGCAGGATCCAGCCGGCCAGCAGGGTTGCCACGACATAGCCAACCGACCAGCCGGCCTGCAGGCTGCCGAGCACCGTGGTGCGGCGTTCGGTCGGGACGTATTCGGCCATCAAGGTGTTCGACACCACGTACACGGCGCCCAGGCCGATCGAAGCGATCAGGCGGAACAGGGCGAACTGTTCGAAGTTCTGGGTGGTGCCGAGCAGCGCGGTGCCCACCGAGAACAGGATGATGGTCCAGACCACCGTGCGCACCCGGCCGTAACGGTCCGAGGCCCAGCCGCCGAAGATGCCGCCGAAGGCCATGCCGGCCAGCGTGACGGTGCCGAGCGTGCCGGCCTGCAGCTTGGTCAGGCCGAACTCCTTGGTCAGGCTGCCCAGGCTGTACGACAGGAACATCAGGTCGGCGCCGTCGATCATCAGCGCCAGGAAGGCGAAGGCGAACACCACCTTCCACGTGTTTTGATTTGCCGCGGTGATGACCGCGCGGTTTGCTGCTACGTCCATGTCTCCTCCAAGAGTATTTCTTATGCTTGCGCGCTGCGGATCATGTTGCGCGCGATGACCAGTTGCTGGATCTGGGTCGTGCCCTCGTAAATGCGGAACAGGCGCACGTCGCGGTAGAAGCGCTCGATCGCGTATTCCGACACGTAGCCGGCGCCGCCGTGGATCTGCACCGCGCGGTCGGCCACGCGGCCGCACATCTCGGACGCGAACATCTTGCAGCACGCCGCTTCGGTCGAGATGTCTTCCTTGTTGTCGCGGCGCCGCGCGGCGTCGAGCACCATGCAGCGCGCCGCATAGATCTCGGCCTTGCTGTCGGCCAGCATGGCCTGGATCAGCTGGAAGTCCGCGATCGGCTTGCCGAACTGCTGGCGCTCGACCGCATAGCGCAGCGCATCGTCCAGCATGCGCTCGGCCACGCCCACGCAGATCGCGGCGATGTGCAGGCGCCCCTTGTCCAGCACCTTCATCGCGGTCTTGAAGCCGACGCCTTCCTTGCCGCCGATCAGGTTGGCGGCCGGCACGCGGCAGTTCTCGAAGATGACGTCGGCGGTATGCGCGCCCTTCTGTCCCATCTTCTTATCTAGCTTGCCGATGAAGACGCCCGGCGTGCCCTTTTCGACGATGAAGGCCGAGATGCCGCCCGCGCCCTTGATCTCGGGGTTGGTGCGTGCCATCACGGTAAAGATGCCGGCTTCCGGCGCATTCGTGATGAAGCGCTTGGTGCCGTTGATGACGTAGAAGTCGCCGTCGCGCACCGCGCTCGTGCGCAGCGAGGCCGCGTCCGAGCCGGAACCGGGCTCGGTGAGGGCGAACGAGGCGATCAGCTCGCCCGAGGCCAGGCGCGGCAGGTAATCGCGCTTTTGCTCTTCGGTGCCGTCGACGATCAGGCCTTGCGAGCCGATGCCGTTGTTGGTGCCGACCAGCGAACGGAAGGCCGGCGAGGTCTTCGCGATCTCGAAGGCGGCCAGCACCTCCTCTTCCATGGTCAGGCCAAGGCCGCCATACTCCTCGGGGATGCACAGGCCGAACAGGCCCAGCTCGCGCATGTCGTCGACGACATCGGCCGGGATCTGGTCGGTCTCCGCTACTTCGTTTTCCGCCGGCACCAGCCGCTCCCGCACGAAGCGGGACAGGGTGTCGAGCAGCACAGTCATGGTTTCTTGGTCGCGTATCATCTTCTTCCAACTCAGTTCGTAATTCTTCCCATCGAGCCGCCGACCTTGCGCACCAGCTCGGCCAGCGCCGGGCCGAGTTCGCGCTGCAGGTATTCGCGGCTGCACTTGAATGCGGGTTTGCCGCAATTGAAGGCCATCGTCGTGCCGTCCGGAGCCTCGAACGGCACGCCGACGCCGTAGACATCCTTGTCCCACTCGCCGAGCGACATGCAGAAGCCGTACTCCGCATAGTCGCGCAGCGCCTGTTCGACCCCGGCCTGCTGGCGGGGCCAATCTTCGCCGGCGCGCTCGCGCACCTGCTCCAGCAGCGCCGCGCGCTCGGACTCCGGCAGGCCGACCAGATAGCCGCGTCCGAGCGCGCTGGTGGTCAGCGACAGCCGCGTGCCGACACCGCGCTGCACGGTGATCGAGGCGCTGCTGCGAATCGACTCGACGTACACCATCGACAGGCGGTCGCGCACGGCGATCGACACCGAGCACTGCGCACGCTCGGCCAGTTCGCGCATCAGCGGCCGGGCGACGTCGCGCACGTCGAGCCGCGCCAGCATGCTGTAGCCGAGCGCCAGCACGCCGGCGCCGAGCCGGTAGCGGCCCTCGGCCTCCATGTGCTCGAGGTAGCCGAGCTTGGCCAGGGTGCCGGCCAGGCGCGAAACGGTCGGCTTCGGAATGCCGGTGCGGCGCGCCATCTCGGTCAGGCCGAGCTCGCGCTCCTGTGCGCCGAAGCAGCGCAACAGTTCCAGGCCGCGCGCCAGGGCCGTCACGAACTGCCGGTCCTTGCCCTCTTCCCTGTCATCGAATTGCTCGATGTCGCTGCCGTCGTCTAGCGCATGCATGTCTGTCTCCCTGTGTTTCGCTGATCCGGTTTGCCGGCTTCTGGTGCTGAGTCTTAATTCATCCTGTCATATCAATTCTCGTGATGTCAAGTATTTTCAAACCACTGGTCCGCCATGCGAACCACGCATATCGGCGATAGATTTTTCTGATACAGAGCGCCGCTACAGGCTTTACAAGCTGAGAGATTTTCAATATTCTGGCCTGCATCTTGATTTTTCGAACCGTTGGTCCGCTGTGCGAACCGCGATTCACCGTCCAGACCACGATGAACGACGTCATCCTTTCGCGCCCCGAAGCAGGCATCGCCGAGGCCACGCCATCGACATGCACCTGCGCCAGGTCCAGCGCCCGTGGCAGGCGATCGCCGGCTGCCCGAAGCCGGTGATCGCGGCGGTCAACGGCTACCCCTGGGGCGGCGGCTGCGAACTCGCGATGCATGCGGACCTCATCGTCGAGAAACACAAACCCAGCTATACGGGACAATAAGCATGAGCACGAATGAACAACCCGCCGACCTGATCGGCATCGTCGGCTGCGGCCTGATGGGCCGCGGCATCGCCCAGATCGCGATTCAGGGCGGCCTGCCCGTGATCCTGCACGACAGCCGCCCGGGCGCGGCGGAAGAAGCGCGCGCCGCGATCATCGCGACGCTCCAGAAGCTGGCCGACAAGGGCAAGATCGGCGCCCAGGACGCGCTCGACGCCGGTGCCCGCCTGTCGGCTGCCGCATCGCTGGACCAGCTGGCACCCTGCTCCACCGTGGTCGAGGCCATCGTCGAGAACCTGGACGCCAAGCAGGCACTGTTCCGCCAACTCGAAGACGTGGTCTCCGCCGACTGCATCCTCGCCACCAACACCTCGTCGCTGTCGGTGACGTCGATTGCCGCCGTCTGCAAGGCGCCCGGCCGCGTCGCCGGCTTCCACTTCTTCAGCCCCGTGCCGCTGATGAAGATCGTCGAGGTGATCGCCGGCCCGCTGACCGATGCCGGCGTGCCCGAACGGCTGACCGCGACCGCGCGCCGCATGGGCCATGCCCCGGTGCGCGCCAGCGACACGCCCGGCTTCATCGTCAACCACGCCGGACGCGGCTACCTGACCGAGTCGCTGCGCATCCTCGGCGAGAACATCGCCCCGCATCCGGAACTGGACCGCATCCTGCGCGACGCCGCGGGCTTCCGCATGGGCCCCTTCGAGTTGCTGGACCTGACCGGACTGGACGTGTCGCAGCCGGTGATGGAGTCGATCTACGGCCAGTATTACCAGGAGCCGCGCTTCCGGCCCTCGCCGATCGCGCGCCAGCGCCTGGCGGCCGGCCTGCTGGGACGCAAGAGCGGACGCGGTTTCTATGTCTACCAGGATGGCCGGAAGCAGGAAGCCACGCGCATCCCGGTGCCGCCCCGCGGCGAAGCTGCCGTGTGGCTGAGCGCGGCCGATGCCGCGGCCTGGCCCGCGGTCGACCGCCTGCTCGACACGCTGGCCGCATCGGGCTTCCAGCGCGACCGCGGCGAGCGCCCCGCCGGAAGCTCGCTGTGCCTGGTCCTCCCGCTGGGCCAGGACGCAACCAGCCTGGCGGTCGCCGCGCGCCTGGATCCGGCCCGCACCGTGGCGCTGGACCCGCTATTCACCGCAGGCCGCCGCACCCTGATGACCACGCCCGTGACCAGCGCCGCCTTCCGCGACGCCGCGCATGCGCTGTTCGCCGCCGACGGCACACCGGTATCCGTGATCCGCGACAGCGCCGGCCTGGTGTGCCAGCGCGTGCTCGCCACCATCGTCAACATCGGCGCCGACATCGCCCAGCAGGGCATCGCCAGCCCGGAAGACATCGACAAGGCGGTGACGCTCGGCCTCGGCTACCCGAAGGGACCGCTGGCGCTGGGCGATGCGCTCGGCGCCGCCACCGTGCTGCGCATCCTGGACGGCCTGTTCGACTTCTATCGCGACCCGCGCTATCGCCCGAGTCCGTGGCTGAAGCGCCGCGCCATGTTGGGCGTATCGCTGCTCACCCCGGAAAACTAATCGAAGAATACTGAAAATCAGAGGAAACCCATGCTCGACGCTTACATCTACTCCGGCCTGCGCACCCCGTTCGGCCGCCTCGCCGGCGCCCTCGCCCCGGTCCGTCCGGACGACCTGGTCGCCTCCGTCATCCGCAAGCTGGTCGCCGACTCGCCTTTCGACGCCTCGCAGGTCGAGGACGTGATCCTCGGCTGCGCCGGCCAGGCCGGCGAGGACAGCCGCAACATCGCGCGCCATGCCGTGCTGCTGTCCGGCCTGCCGCACACGGTGCCGGGCCAGACCGTCAACCGCCTCTGCTCGAGCGGCCTGGCCGCCGTGCTCGATGCCGCACGCGCCATCACCAGCGGCGAAGGCGAACTGTATGTCGCCGGCGGCGTCGAAAGCATGAGCCGCGCGCCCTTCGTGGTCGCCAAGAGCGAGTCCGCGTTCGGACGCGAGTTCAAGGTGTTCGACTCCGCCCTCGGCGCGCGCTTCCCGAACCCGCGCATCACCGCAGAGTACGGCGGCGACACGATGCCGGAAACCGCCGACAACGTGGCCGAGGACCAGGGCCTGAGCCGCGAAGACAGCGACCGTTTCGCCGCGCTGTCGCAGGCACGCTATGCGGCCGCGCTGGCCGACGGTTTCTTCGCCGGCGAGATCCTGCCGGTCGAGGTCCCGACCGGGAAAAAGACGCCGCCCCGCATCGTCGCCGACGACGAACAGCCGCGTCCCGCATCCACGCTCGAATCGCTGGCGAAGCTGAAGGCACTGCAGGAAGGCGGCGTGGTCACCGCCGGCAACGCCTCCAGCCTGAACGACGGCGCCGCCGCCCTCCTCATTGGCAGCCGTGCGGCCGGCGAGCAAGCCGGCGCCAGGCCGATCGCGCGCATCCTGGCCGGCGCCGCGGCCGGCGTCGAGCCGCGCGTGATGGGCCTCGGCCCGGCGTATGCGATTCCGAAGGCTCTGGAGCGCGCCGGTCTCACCCTTGCCGAGATGGACGTCATCGAGATCAACGAGGCCTTCGCGGCGCAGGTGCTCGGCTGCCTGAAGCTGCTGGACCTCGCCTTCGACGACCCGCGCGTGAATCCGAACGGCGGCGCGATCGCGGTCGGCCACCCGCTCGGCGCGTCCGGCGCCCGCCTGGCGCTGAGCACCGCCCGCGAGCTGGAACGCCGTAAGGGCCGCTATGCCGTCATCAGCCTGTGCATCGGCGTCGGCCAGGGCCTGGCCGTCGTCATCGAACGCATCTGAACCGGGAGCCTGAGATGTCTGGAGCACTGTCACACCTCCGCGTCCTCGACCTGACGCGTGTCCTCGCCGGCCCCTGGGCCTGCCAGATGCTGGCCGACCTCGGCGCCGAGGTGATCAAGATCGAACGCCCCGGCAGCGGCGACGACACCCGCGCCTGGGGCCCGCCCTACCTGAAGGACCAGGAAGGCCAGGACACCCGCGAGTCCGCCTACTTCCTGTCCACCAACCGCGGCAAGAAGTCGGTCACCCTCGACATCTCGACGCCGGAGGGCCAGGCGATCGTGCGCAAACTGGCCCTGGAAAGCGATGTCTTCATCGAGAACTACAAGGTCGGCGACATGGCGCGCTACGGCCTGTCCTACGACGACCTGAAGGCACTCAATCCGCGCCTGATCTACTGCTCGGTCACCGGCTTCGGCCAGGACGGCCCGATGGCGGGCTTCGCCGGCTACGACTTCATCGTGCAGGGCATGGGCGGGCTGATGAGCATTACCGGCGAACGCGACGACCTGCCCGGCGGCGGTCCGCAAAAGCTCGGCGTCGCCTTTTCGGACCTGATGACCGGCATGTACTCCAGCGTCGCCATCCTCGCGGCGCTGGAGCACCGCCACAAGACCGGCGAGGGCCAGTACATCGACATGGCGCTGCTGGACGTGCAGGTGGCGGCGATGGCGAACATGAACATGAATTACCTGGTATCCGGCAAGGTGCCCAAGCGCCAGGGCAATGCGCATGCGAACATCGTGCCCTATCAGGTGTTCAAGACGGCGGACGGCCACATGGTGCTGGCGGTCGGCAATGACCGCCAGTTCGCGAAATTCTGCGCGATCGCCGGCTGTCCGGAACTGGCCGCGGACGAGCGCTTTGCGACGAACAACAACCGGGTGCGCAACCGCGAAACACTGGTGCCGATGCTGGAGGAGGTGCTGCTGGCGCGCACGACCGCCGATTGGGTCGCGCCGCTCGAAGCCGCCGGCGTGCCCGCCGGCCCGATCAACGACATCGGGCAAACCTTCGAGCATCCACAGGTCAGGCATCGCAAGATGAAGGTCGACCTGCCCCATCCACTGGCCGGCAGCGTGCCCTCGGTGGCCAACCCGATCAAGTTCTCGGCGACGCCGATCGAATACCGCAGCGCCCCGCCCACGCTCGGCCAGCACACGCAGGACATCCTGTCCACGCTGGGCGGCCTGTCCGAGGCCGAGATCGCGGCGCTGCACAAGAATGGAATCGTCTGAAATGGAGAAAGCAATGAAAGTCCTGGTACCCGTCAAACGCGTGGTCGACTACAACGTCAAGGTCCGCGTCAAATCCGACGGCAGCGGTGTCGATATCGCCAACGTCAAAATGTCGATGAACCCTTTCGATGAGATCGCGCTCGAAGAAGCGACGCGCCTGAAGGAAGCCGGCAAGGTGACCGAGGTCGTGGCGGTGACCTGCGGCGTGACCCAGGCCCAGGAAACCCTGCGTACCGGCATGGCAATCGGCGCCGATCGCGGCATCCTGGTCGAGACTGGCGCTGAGATCGAGCCGCTGGGCGTGGCCAAGGTGCTGAAAGCCCTGGCGGATAAAGAGCAGCCGCAGCTGATCATCCTGGGCAAGCAGGCGATCGACGATGATTCGAACCAGACCGGCCAGATGCTGGCGTCGCTGCTGGGCTGGCCGCAGGCGACCTTCGCCTCGAAGGTCGTGCTGGAAGACGGCAAAGTGACCGTGACCCGCGAAGTGGACGGCGGCCTGGAAACCGTTTCCTTGACCCTGCCGGCGATCGTCACCACCGACCTGCGCCTGAACGAACCGCGCTACGTGACGCTGCCGAACATCATGAAGGCCAAGAAGAAGCCGCTCGAGACCATCAAGCCGGAGGACCTGGGCGTCGACGTGACCCCGCGCCTGAAGACCCTGAAAGTGTCGGAGCCGGCCAAGCGTTCGGCCGGCATCACGGTACCGGACGTGGCGACCCTGGTGGCCAAGCTGCGCCTTGAGGCCAAAGTCATCTGAAGGGCTCGCCATGCAAACCATGAGGGCACCCAGCAAAGAGCAGGTTCGCGAATGGCTCGTGCAGCGGCAACGCGTACGCGCACCATTGCCGACGCCACGCGAGGTGCGCGAACAGCTGGGCTGGGCGCTGGACAATCACCCGCCGGCGGACAAGTGTGCACCGGCGCAAAAGACGAAAGATATTGTATGACTTCCCTGATCATTGCAGAACACGACAACGCCACGCTCAAGGGCGTGACCCTGAACACCGTCACCGCCGCAAGCCAGTGCGCTGCGGTATCCGGTGGCGAAGTCCACATCCTGGTCGCCGGCAGCGGCTGCGGCGCCGTCGCCGAGCAGGCCGCGAAGATTGCCGGCGTCTCGAAAGTGCTGGTCGCCGATGCGCCGCACTTCGCC
>NZ_JBKFGF010000027.1:0-17793 GCF_051233485.1 Massilia sp. LXY-6 | reverse complement strand
TGACCATAGCAAGTCGGTACCACCCCTTCCCATCCCGAACAGGACCGTGAAACGACTTTGCGCCGATGATAGTGCTGCAACCAGTGTGAAAGTAGGTTATCGTCAGGCTAATTATGATGCATAAGCCCGCCCAGTTAAGTCTGGGCGGGCTTTTTGCTTTGGGCGGCCGACTGCTATAGTCAACACCGGCTCGCCCGGAAATAGCGTGGCCGCCTCCCATCCACATCTTTTCTCTCGGCGGCATATGGAGATACGGCAGTTACGCTATTTTGCGAGTATTGTCGAACATGGCAGCATCGGCAAGGCAGCACTTGAACTCGGCCTGGTCACCTCGGCGTTGAGCCAACAGATCACGCGGCTGGAAAACGAACTCGCAACGAGGCTGCTGCAGCGAACCTCCACCGGCGTGATCCCCACCGATGCAGGCATCGCCTTCTTGAGGCAGGCGCAGCTCGCATTGCGGCACATCGACGATGCCGCGCTCGCCGCCCGCCAAGCCCGTCTTTCCGGCCACGTCAGCGTCGGCATGGCGCCCAGCACCTCGGGCGTCATGGGCCTGGCATTCATGCAGGCGATGCGTGAACGCTATCCGCATGTGCGGCTGCGGATGGTTGAAAGTCTCTCCGGCCACCTCGGATCGATGCTCGGCGCACGCCAGATCGATCTGGCCATCCTGTTTCGTGAAGAGCCGGTCCAACGCTGGAGCGTCATGCCGCTGCTGGACGAGAAGCTGTTCCTGGTCGGTCGCGCCGACCTGGCCGGTATGCCGTCCGGCCCGGAAGCGAAGCTGGGACAGCTGGGGAACTTGCCCTTGATCCTGCCGACCAGCAAGCACGGCTTGAGGTCGCTGCTCGATACGGCTTTCAGGCACGCCAACTATGAGCCGCATATTGCTGTGGAAGTGGATGGCCTGGCCATGCTGATGGATGCGGTACGCGGCGGTATCGGGGCCACGATCCAACCGGGGGCGGCGCTGGCCAGGGCCGAGAATACGGCGCTTGCCAGCGTCCCCGTCGCCGACGGCGAAGCCACGCGGCCGAACCTGATCGTCAGTGTGTCGGACGACGAATTGTCGCCGGCCGGACTTGCCGCACGCGTATTGCTGGCCGAGGTCGCCCGGACCCTGGTCGCGGACGGCCGCTGGCCAGGCGCCACCCTGCGCGAACCTGGTCTTCACAAAAACTGAAGACCTGTTGCCGCCGATGCGATAGCGGTAATCCCTCACCGTCCCTATAGTCTCCCTCCTGGACACTATCAGGGAGGCGACGGCAATGGTCGACGTTCTTGTCATTGGCGGGGGTAACGCAGCGCTATGCGCCGCCCTCATGGCGCGCGAAGCAGGCGCCTCGGTACTACTGCTCGAGTCGGCTCCGCGCGAATGGCGCGGCGGCAATTCCCAGCACACGCGCAACCTCCGTTGCATGCACGACGCTCCTCAGGACGTGCTGGTAGACGCTTACCCCGAAGAGGAATACTGGCAGGATCTGCTCAAGGTCACCGGCGGCATCACGAACGAACAGCTGGCGCGCATGACCATCCGCGCATCCTCCACCTGTCGCCCATGGATGCAAAAACACGGGGTGCGCTTTCAGCCGCCGCTGTCCGGTGCCTTGCATGTCGCGCGCACCAACGCCTTTTTTATGGGTGGCGGCAAGGCACTGGTGAATGCCTACTACCGCAGCGCGGAGGCGCTCGGGGTGCAGGTACTCTACGACACCCCGGTGGACGCGATCGAGCTCGACGGAAGCCGATTCATCGCGGCACGCAGCGGCAGCCGCCGCTTCACGGCACGCTCCTGCGTATTGGCCGCCGGCGGATTCGAATCGAACCGCGAGTGGTTGCGCGAAGCCTGGGGACAGAACGAGCGCGGCGAATGGCCTGCCGATAATTTCCTGATCCGGGGTACCCGCTTCAACAAGGGCGACCTGCTCAAATTCATGATCGACGCCGGGGCCGACAAGATCGGCGACCCGACGCAGGCGCACATGGTCGCCATCGATGCCCGCGCCCCCTTGTATGACGGCGGCATCTGCACGCGCATCGACTGCGTGTCGCTGGGCGTGGTCGTCAACCGTGATAGCCAGCGCTTTTATGACGAGGGCGAGGATTTCTGGCCGAAGCGCTACGCGATCTGGGGACGCCTGGTCGCGCAACAGCCCGGGCAGGTGGCGTATTCCATTATCGACGCCAAGGCGGTCGGCCGCTTCATGCCGCCGGTGTTCGCCGGTGAAAAGGCGGACACCCTTCCCGAGCTGGCCCGCAAGCTGGGATTGCCGGAAGCGGAATTCGTCAACACGGTCAGCGCCTACAACGCCGCCTGCAGCGCCGGCAGCTTCGATCACACGACGCTGGACGACTGCCATACCGAAAACCTGGTCCCGCCCAAAACGCACTGGGCGCGTCCGATCGACACCGCGCCTTTCTACGGCTACGCGCTGCGGCCGGGCGTCACCTTCACTTACCTCGGCCTGAAGGTCAACGACAAGGCGCAGGTCCACTTCGATGGGCAGCCCAGCGACAACCTGTTCGTTGCCGGCGAAATGATGGCGGGGAACGTGCTGGGCAAGGGATACACGGCAGGGGTCGGCATGTCGATCGGCACTGCCTTCGGCCGGATCGCCGGCACCGAGGCGGCCCGGGCCGCACAGGCGGCACAACGTCAATCTGGAGTTCAGTATGCAGAAGCTTGAAGCACTCGTCCGGGAGGCGCACGAGAGCGCGGCGCCGGCAACGCCCGCGGCGCGTGGACATTCCCGCGTCATCCCCATCGCGCGCCTGAGCGACAACGAATCCGAGGTCGCGCGGCAGATGCAGATCTGTAATGCCTGCCGCTACTGCGAAGGCTTTTGCGCGGTGTTTCCCGCGATGACGCGCCGGCTGGAATTCGGCAAGGCCGATGTGCATTACCTGGCCAACCTGTGCCACAACTGCGGGGCGTGCTACCACTCCTGCCAGTACGCGCCGCCGCACGAGTTTGCCGTGAACGTTCCGAAGGCGATGGCCAAGCTGCGCCTCGAGACCTATTCCGAGTACGCCTGGCCTTCCGCCGCCGGCGCCCTGTACAAACGCAACGGCCTCACGGTAGCCCTGGCCCTGGCTGCGAGCCTGGCCGTGTTCCTGATGCTGTCGATCGCTGCCAACGGCACGCTTTCCGGCGGCCCGCTGGGCGGAAATTTTTACGCGATCTTCCCGCACAATCAACTCGCTGCCATGTTCGGCGCGGTATTCGGATTTGCGATGCTCGCGCTCGGCATCGGCGTGGTCCGGTTCTGGCGCGACGTCTCGGCGGGAACCGCGACCGCGCCTGCGCTTGCCGAAGCTGCGAAAAATGTCCTGACGCTGACCTACCTGGACGGTGGGCATGGCGAAGGGTGTAACGAATCCGACGATGCCTTCACCCTGGCGCGGCGCCGCTTCCACCATTTCACGTTCTACGGTTTCATGCTGTGTTTTGCCGCCACCTCGGTGGCCACGCTCTACCACTACGTGCTCGGGCTGGAGGCGCCGTATCCGTTGTTCAGCCTGCCCGTCCTGCTCGGGACGGCGGGCGGCATCGGCCTCCTGATCGGCCCGGCCGGCCTGCTCTGGCTGAACCTGCGCCGCGACCCGCAGCACGGAGACGTGGCGCAGCGGCCGATGGATCGCGGCTTCATTGCCCTGTTACTGCTCATAAGCATCAGCGGACTGGCACTGCTGGCATGGCGCGACACCTCTGCCATGGCCGTGCTGCTCGCCCTGCATCTCGGCGTCGTCATGGCGCTGTTCGCAACGCTCCCGTACGGCAAATTCGCCCACGGAATCTACCGTTCGGCCTCGCTGCTCAAGGCCGCCATCGAAAAACGGCAGGCGAAAGGACTCAATCTCGGCTCGGACTAAGCATTTTTACAAAAAATATCAAGGAGACAGCAACATGGATTCATCGGCAGCAAGCACGCACGGCAAGCCCGGCCGCGGCTCGAAAGCAGGCGCCGTCCTGCGCGTGACGAGCGGAAACTTCCTCGAACAATTCGACTTTTTCTTGTTCGGTTTTTATGCGACCTATATTTCGAAAGTGTTCTTCCCGGCCAGCAGCGAATTTGCGTCGCTGATGCTGACCTTCGCCGTGTTCGGCGCGGGTTTCCTGATGCGGCCGCTCGGGGCGATCGTCCTTGGCGCCTATATCGACAAGGTCGGGCGCCGCAAGGGGCTGATCGTGACGCTCGCCATCATGGCCAGCGGTACGATCCTGATTGCCTGCGTCCCCGGTTACCAGACCATCGGCTTTCTGGCCCCGCTGCTGGTGCTCGTGGGGCGGCTGCTGCAGGGGTTTTCGGCCGGTGCCGAGCTTGGCGGCGTATCGGTCTACCTCGCTGAAATGGCAATGCCCGGCCGCAAGGGCTTCTATACCGCCTGGCAATCGGCCAGCCAGCAGATTGCCATCGCGGTCGCCGCGACACTCGGCTACTGCCTGAACGAATGGCTGAGCGTGGAAGAGATCGGCGCCTGGGGCTGGCGCATTCCTTTCTTCATCGGCTGCCTGATCGTGCCGTTCATCTTCTTCCTGCGCCGTTCGCTGCAGGAAACGGATGAGTTCAAGGCACGCGTGCATCATCCGTCCGCCGGAGAAGTGCTGCGGACGATGCTCGAGAACTGGAAGACCGTCATCGCCGGCATGCTGCTGGTCGCGATGACCACCACGACCTTTTACCTGATCACGGTGTATACCCCGACCTTCGGCAGATCCGTGCTGCACCTGTCGACCGCGGATAGCCTGATCGTCACGCTGTGCGTCGGCCTGTCGAATTTCTTCTGGCTGCCGATCGGCGGCGCATTGTCGGACCGGATCGGCCGCCGTCGCATCATGGTCGTCATTACCCTGCTTGCCATCTGCACGGCTTACCCGGCACTCTCGTGGCTGGCCGCGGCGCCCAGCTTCGGCCGCATGCTGATCGTACTGCTCTGGTTCTCGTTCTTCTTCGGCATGTACAACGGTGCGATGGTGGCCGCGCTCACGGAAGTCATGCCCGCGAATATCCGGGTCGCGGGCTTCTCGCTCGCCTTCAGTCTCGCCACGGCCGTGTTCGGCGGCTTCACGCCGGCGATATCGACTTACCTGATCCAGCTGACCGGCGACAAGGCTGCGCCGGGTTACTGGCTGACGTTTGCGGCGATATGCGGTCTTTACGCTACCTTCACGCTGTACCGCAACGCCCCGCAGGCTGCCAAGGCAGCCGGAGCGGCGCCACTGGCACGCCGGACACCCATCCGCTGACGGTCTGCCGTTCAGCGTGCCTTCTTCTGGTACGTCCCCGTCAGCTGGCCTTGCGCCAGGATGTGGCCGCCCATCGCTTTTTCCAGGTCGGCCTTGGTCGGGTGGCCGAGGTCCGGCAGCACCACGTCCAGCGCATACAGTTTATGGACGTAGCGGTGGCGCCCCACCGGCGGACAGGGGCCGCCGTACGCGCTCTTCTTCCAGTCGTTCAGGCCGGTACGCGTACCCGGCGGCAGGTCGGTGCCGCGCACGCTGGAGGGCAGCTTGGCTGCGGAGAGGGGAATGTTGTAGAGCACCCAATGTACCCAGGTCATCTTGGGCGCCGCGGGATCGGGCGCATCCGGATCGTCGATGACAAGGGCAAGGCTTTTGGTTCCCGCCGGGACGCCCGTCCAGGAAAGGGCGGGAGAGGTGTCGGATCCCTCGCAGGTGTGCACTGCCGGAATGTTGCCGCCGGCATCGAAGTCGGCCGAGACAAGGGACAGGCTCATGGCTAGCTCCTCTAAAAAAAATGCCGGAGGAAGACGGCTTCCCCCGGCATTTCGACAGCACCCGGCCGTCCGGGTTGCGAATTCCGCTCGGTACTTCCCGTTTTATTTCGCGATCAGCACCAGGGTGCCACGCCCGCACACGCCATAGCTCGTGTTCTCGCCGCCGAGCAGGTCTTCCGCTCCGGGTGAGCGCACCTGGCCTGTGCCTTCGGCCCAGCCGCAGGTATCGGTGACGCGGTACCAGTTCTTGCCGCTACCTGGCCACGGTAGCACGAAGTTCACCTGGGCGCTCCAGGCATTGTGCGCGAGGTAGATTGCCGAGGCCGTGTCGCCGAATTCGCTACCGTCGATGCGCCAGGCGATCGCGTGGCTGTTGGCGTCGTTGAAATAGGTCGAGTCGGCCACTGTCCCGTCCGGCTTGAACCAGCGCAGCTGTTCCATCACGTTGCCGTTGTTGTCGACGCTCGAATAGAAATTCGCCGGACGCAGCGCCGGATGTGCCTTGCGGAAGGCGATCATGCCCTTGGCGAATGCCTCGAAATTGCTCTGGTCCGTGCTGCGGGTCCAGTTCAGCCAGTTCGCCGTCGAGTCCAGGTTGTAGGGGTTGTTGTTGCAGTTCAGGCTGCGCAGCGCTTCGTCGCCGCCGACCAGCATCGGCACGCCGGCCGACACCATCATCAGCGCCAGGCCATTGCGCGCCGCCTTGCGCTGGTCGGCCGCGATGCCGCCCTGGTCCCAGCTGTTGTTGTTGTCCTCGCCGCCATCGCTCGGACCGTAGGGCCAGGCCTGGGTATTGTTCTTGCTGTTGCAGCTGTACAGGTCCTTCAGCGTAAAACCGTCGTGTGCCGTCATGAAGTTGATGGAGTGCCAGGGCATGCGGCCATCGTCACCGTACAGGTCGCTCGATCCGGCAAAGCGCGTCGCCATGGTGCCGGTCGTGACCGTCACCGAGCCCAGCTTGTTTTGCGCCTGGCGCACCGTGTCTCGGTAGGCGCCGTTCCACTCCGCCCAGCCACTCGGAAAGCCGCCGACCTGGTAGGAGTTGCCGCCGATGGCCCAGGGTTCGGCGATCAGGTCGACACCGCTGCCACCTGCGGCCGGGCGCGGCGGCAGTTCGGCCACGATGCGGTTCAGCGCGTTACCCGAATCCATCTTGTCGAAGTTGTAGCAGCCGTGCTCGCAAGTGTTGCCGAGTACCGAGGCCAGGTCGAAGCGGTAGCCGTCCACGCCCAGCGTGTCGCGCCAGTAGGCCAAGGAGTCGACGATCAGGTTCTGGGCGACCGGGTTGTGGGTGTTGTAGTTACCGCCGACGCCGGTGTTGTCCCAGGAATTCTGGAAGTCCGAGGTCAGGCTGTAGTAGGTCGGGTTGTCCAGCCCGCGCATACCCATGATGTTGTAGGTGGTCTTGTCGGTCGACGACCAGGCGTAGCCTTCGCCGGTATGGTTGTAGACCACGTCGATCAGGACCTTGATGCCCTGGTCGTGGAAGGCTTTCACCATTTCCTTGAATTCGCGCGTCGGGCCGCCCGCCGTCTTGTCGTAGGCATAGCGGCGGTCCGGCGCGAAATAGTTCAATGTGCTGTAGCCCCAGTAGTTGTCGCCGGTGTCGCTGTTGGGGTCGGCGTCGTTGGTGTCGTTCTGGGTTTCCTGCACCGGCAGGAATTCGACCGCCGTCACGCCCAGGCTGGCGAGGGCCGGCGCCTTCAGCCCCGCGCCCTTGTAGGTGCCGCGGTAGGCCGCCGTGATGCCGGCGTCGTTCATGGTCAGGCCGCGCAGGTGCGTCTCGTACACCACGTCGTCCTTCAGCGCGCGCGTCGGCTTGGTGCCGATGGATTGCGTGTCGCCGTTCAGCACGATGCCTTTCGGAGCGGAGGAGCCGCTGTCGATGTTGCGGTAGGTGGCGCCGCTGGCGTAGATGGTCCCGTTGCTCATCGTCGCCGTGGTCGGGTCGTGGCTCATCTCGAGCGCGTAGGGATCGAGCAGCAGCTTGTTCGGATTGAAGCGGTTGCCGTTGGCGTCGACGTCGCTGATGAAGCCGGTGCCTGAACCCTTGGTCCAGCTGCTGCTGTAGGGCCAGTTCGGCCCCCAGGCGCGGTAGCCGTAGTAGATGGTGCCGGTAAGGCCCAGGCTGGTGAGGGTGGTGGACGGAATGCTCGCGCTCCAGACGCCGCCCGTACCCAGGTTCATGATGTAGCGCCCCTTTTCGGCGGTGCCGGTGGCGGCGCTGTACAGGTAGAGTTCGATGCGGGTCGCGCGGCTCGAGTACACCTTGAAGGTAAGATTCGATTTGGTGCTGTCGTAACTGGCGCCGAGCTTGTTGGGATTGATGGCCGCCGAGGCGGGCGCCCCGGTAAAGGCGAACGCGAGCATTGCCGCGATCAGGCATTTCTGAAACTGCATGCTTGTCTCCGATGTCGTTATTGACTTATGTAGCCCGACTACATATACGGCCGGGCTTGTTAATCAATCTACGCTCAGAGATATTTACAGTCAATGGTGCGCGAGTAGTTTTACTACTGGTCACTCGAGATGGATCAGGCTTGCAGTATCAGGCTTGAGATAGCGGCGCCGGGTCCTGCCTGGCAGCTTCCTCCGCGCGCTGCTTGCCCCGGCTGATGCTCTCGCCGTCGCTGCGGCGCAGGCGCCAGAACACGAACGAAGACAGCATCGTCGTGACGGCCAGCGCCAGGAAGGCGTGATGCAGGGCCGAAGTCACCATCAGCTGGTTGGTCTGCGGCACGCGGCCGAGGAACCAGGCCGTCACCAGCGAACCGCTGGCCAGGCCGAAACTCATCGACAATTGCTGGAACGAGCTGGCGATCGTGCTCGCCATGCTCGAGTCCTGCTGGGCGACGTCCGCATAGGCCAGCGTATTCATGCTGGAGAATTGCAGCGAATTGAAGAAGCCCTGCAGCAGGCCGATGCCGGCGATCGCATACCAGGGCGTACCCGGCCCGACCAGCGCGAACAGCGCGATCGTCAGGCCGATGCAAATCGTGTTCACGATCAGTACCTGGCGGTAGCCGAAGCGCGCCAATACCTTCGGTGCGATCAGCTTCATGCCCATCGCGGCGGCCGCGGTCGGCATCATCAGGAGACCCGATTGCCAGGCCGGCAGCTTCAAGCCCAGCTGGTACAGCAGCGGCAGCAGGAAGGGCAGGCCGCCGATCCCCAGGCGCGTGATGAAGCCGCCCAGCACCGAGATGCGGAAGGTGCGCACCTTCAGCAGCGCCAGGCGCAGCAGTGGATGCTTGTGCTCGCTCGCATGCCAGACGTAAGCCGCCAGCAGCGCCACCGACAGGCCCAGCATCAGCAGCATGGTCACCATGTCGAGCGTGTGCTCGCCGAAGATCTCAAGCAGCCAGGACAGCAGCGCCGTGCCCGAACTGAACAGGATCAGGCCGATGACGTCCAGCGGGCGCGGCTCGGCGCCCTTGTAGTCCGGCATGTAGCGATGTACCAGGAACAGCGCCAGCAGGCCGACCGGCACGTTGACGAAGAAGATCGCGCGCCACGAACTCCAGTGCACGATCAGGCCCCCGACCGTGGGGCCGAGCAACGGACCGATCAGGGCCGGCAGGATCACGAAGTTCATCGCGCTCAGCAGTTCGTTCTTGGGGAAGGTGCGGATGATGGCCAGGCGCCCGACCGGCATCATCATCGCCCCGCCCAGGCCCTGCAGCAGGCGTGCCACCACCATCATTTCCGCATTCACCGACAGCCCGCACAGCACCGAGGCCACCGTGAAGATCGCGATGGCGATGAAGAACACGCGCCGGGTGCCGAAACGGTCGGCCATCCAGCCACTCACCGGGATGCCGACGGCGAGGCTGAGGATATAACTGGTGACGACGGATTTCAGGCTCAGCGGGGTGACTTGCAGGCTGGCCGCGATGCTAGGAATGGCGGTGTTGACGATGGTGGCGTCGAGCTGCTCCATGAACAGGGCAGTGGCCACCAGCCAGGGGAGGTAGCGCTTGGCGGTGCTGGTATCGGTCATTGGGTGATTGTCACATAAATCATCCAAGGCCGATGTCTGCTAAGACCGGGGTCAGAGCCCACCCGCGAAAACCGGGCTCTGACCCCTCCGATCCTGACCCCTCCGATCAGTAGTGGTAGCTGGCCTTGACCATGAACAGGTTCACGCCGCCGTTCGGATGCTTGATGCCGCCGTTCGAATAGTGCTGCATGCGCGCGCCCAGTTCCCACTTGTTCGCGAACACGTAACCGACACCCACGTGGTCGGCAAATTCATAGGCGGTCGACAGCTGCCTGTGGGTGTTGCGGTACACGTCCGAGAACAGGGCGGCGCCGATGCCGGCGTCGGCGTAGAAGCCGAGCTTGTTATCCGCTTCCCAACGGAAGACCGGGGTGATGCCGATCACGGCCAGGTTATGGCGGTTGCCAGGCACGTCCAGCCACTGGTTGGCGCGCCAGTAGGCGATGTTGGCGTCCCAATAGCCTGACAGGTGGTAGCCGCGCGTGGCCAGCCAGTTCCGGTTCCAGTCCTTCTGGGCCGCCAGGCGCAGCACCTGCACATGCTCGCCGCCGCCGGCTTCGACCGAGTAGGAGTCGACCAGGCCGTTCTGGGCATGGCTTGCCTGGGCGGCGAACAGGGCGGTCGCGGCTGCCAGCGAGGCAGCGATTTTCTTGTTGGACAACATCTTGTTCCTTTATCAAATTACGCCGTACAAAAGTAAAAAAAGCGGCGAATCCCGATATTCTAGCGAGGTCCGGGTTTTAGCGTGGCCGGTCCATCAATTGTTAGAATCGAACGACATCGACAACGAGACCACCATGACCCTCCCAACCCTGGCATTTCTCGGCATCGGCCTGATGGGCAAGCCGATGGCAACCCGGCTGACGCAAGCCGGCTATCCGCTCCACGTCTGGAACCGCACGGCGGCCAAGGCCGAACCCTTGCGCACGGCCGGCGCGATTCCCCAGGCGGACCTGCACGACGCCGTACGCGAGGCCAACATCGTGATTTCGATCCTGGAAGCGGGACCGATCGTCGGCGAGGTGCTCGCCGCCGCCCTGCCGGCCTTGAAGAAGAACGCGCTCTGGATCGACATGAGTTCCACCCGCCAGGACGAGGCCCTGGCCTTCCATGCGCAGCTGCAGCAGGCGGGCTGCCGCTTCCTCGATGCGCCGGTGTCCGGCGGGGTGGTGGGCGCCGAGGCGGGCAAGCTGGCGATCATGGCGGGCGGCGACGCCGCCGATTTCGACGAGGCCGCACCCGTGCTCGACACGCTGGGCTCGCCCACCCTGGTGGGACCGGCCGGCAGCGGCCAGGTGGCCAAGCTGTGCAACCAGCTGATCGTCGGCGCCACGATCAATGTCGTCGCCGAGGCCCTGCTGCTGGCCCAGGCCGCGGGCGCCGATCCGGCCGCCGTGCGCGAGGCGATCCGCGGCGGCTTTGCCGGCAGCCGCGTGCTGGAAGTGCATGGCCAGCGCATGCTGGAGCGGAATTTCATGCCGGGCGGGCAGGTCAAGATCCAGCTGAAGGATCAACGGAACATCCTGGCGGCAGCGGCCCGGGCCGGGGTGACCCTGCCGGTGACGGAATTGGTGACGCGGCAGTACGAGACCATCGAGGCCGATTTGCCGGCGGCCGATCATGCGGCGGCGCTGATCGCGCTGGAGCGGATGAATCCGGGCAAGCGTGTTGGCGATGCGGCCGACACGCTGCCCGACAGCGCTACTTAGGCGCCCGCAGGCAAGCTCATCTCGGCCAGCCGCACCCAATAGCTGGCGCCGATCGGCAGCAGCTGGTCGTTGAAGTCATAGCTGCCGTTGTGCAGTTGGCAAGGGCCGAGGCCGTGGCCGCCGAGGCGGTGAGCGCCGTCGCCATTGCCGAGGAAGACATAGCAGCCCGGCTTGGCCTGCAGCATGAAGGCGAAATCCTCGGCGCCCATGGTCGGCTCGACGTTGGTATCGACATTCTCTGCGCCGACCACCGCCTTCATCGCCTCGATCGCGAAGGCCGTCTGCGCGGCGTGGTTCACCAGCGGCGGGTAGTTGCGCTTGAACGAGAAGTCGACGCCCGCATTGAAGGCGGCGGCCACGCCGTTCGCCATGTCCTGCATGCGGCGTTCGACCAGGTCCAGCACGTCGGTGGTGAAGGTGCGCACGGTGCCGATCAGCACGGCTTCGTCGGGAATCACGTTGGTGGCGCTGCCGGCATGGATCTGGGTAATCGACAGCACGGCGGTATCGAGCGGATTCTTTTCGCGCGAGATGATGGTCTGCCAGCCTTGCGCGATCTGCACCGCCACCATTACCGGGTCGATGCCGCGGTGCGGCTGCGCGGCATGGGCGCCCTTGCCTTTCACGACCACGCGGAATTCGTTACTGGACGCCATCATCGGTCCGGCGACGACGCCGAATTTGCCGGCTGCCATACCCGGCCAGTTGTGCAGGCCGTACACCGCATCCATCGGGAAGCGCTCGAACAGGCCATCGTCGATCATGCGGCGGGCGCCGGCGCCGCCTTCCTCGGCCGGCTGGAAAATCAGGTACACGGTGCCGTCGAAGTTGCGGTTCTGCGACAGATAGTGGGCTGCACCCAACAGCATTGCCGTATGACCGTCATGGCCGCACGCATGCATCTTGCCGGCGTGGCGCGACGCGTGCTCAAATGTGTTGAGTTCCTGCATCGGCAGCGCATCCATGTCGGCGCGCAGGCCGATCGCGCGGGAGGAGGTACCGTTCTTGATGATGCCGACCACGCCGGTGACGCCCAGGCCGCGCACGACCGGGATGCCCCATTCGGTCAGACGCCTGGCCACCACGTCGGCGGTACGTTGTTCTTCGTAGCAGAGTTCGGGGTGCGCGTGGATGTCGCGGCGGATTGTCTCGAGTTCCGCCTGGTGCGCGAGGATAGGTTCGACGAGTCTCATTCTGTTCTCCCTATACATGTTTTCAACTATTGTAGCCCTTCCGCCGCAGCCAGTGCCAGTCCCGTCACATGGGCCGCAGGAATCGTCTAAACTATTGGTTTCTCGACGTTTTTCCCGGATCTGACTCGATGACCAAGACCCTTGTCAGGGCGACCTGCCCGCATGACTGCCCCGATACCTGCGCGATCCTCGTCACCGTGGAGGATGGCGTCGCGACGGAGGTCAAGGGCGATCCGGATCATCCGACCACGGCCGGGGTGCTGTGCACCAAGGTCTCGCGCTATGTCGAGCGCACCTATCACCCGGACCGCCTGTTGACGCCCATGCGGCGCGTCGGCCGGAAGGGGGAGGGGAAGTTCGAGCCCATCAGCTGGGAGCAGGCCCTCGAGGAGATCGCGGCGCGCTTGAAGCCGATCGCCGCGCGCGACCCGCAGGCCATCCTGCCCTACAGCTATTGCGGCACCATGGGACTGGTGCAGGGCGAGGCGATGGCGATGCGCTTCTTTAACAAGCTGGGCGCTTCCTTCCTCGATCGCACCGTGTGCGCGACCGCGGGCTTTACCGGCTACAAATACACCATCGGTGCGTCGATCGGCACCGACATCGAACAGTTCCAGGATGCCAAGCTGATCCTGATCTGGGGCGGCAACCCGATCGCCTCCAACCTGCATTTCTGGATGCGGGTGCAGGAAGCCAAGCGCCGCGGCGCGAAGCTGATCGCGATCGACCCCTATTGCTCCCTGACGGCTGAGAAGTGCCACCAGCACATTGCCGTCATGCCGGGCACGGACAGCGCGCTGGCGCTGGGGATGATGCACGTGCTGGTCAAGGAAAACCTGCTGGACCACGATTACATTGCTCAACACACGCTCGGCTTCGCGCAGCTGAAGGACCGCGTGGCGGAATGGACCCCGAAGCGCACCGCCGAGACCTGCGGCATCACGGCCGAGGAAGTCATCGAACTGGCGCGCGAATACGGCCAGGCTGCGATGCGCGGCGAACCGGTGGCGATCCGCATGAACTACGGCCTGCAGCGCGTGCGCGGCGGCGGCATGGCGGTGCGCAACATCGCTTGCCTGCCGGCCCTGGTCGGCGCCTGGCGCCACGCGGCCGGCGGCGTCCAGCTGTCGACCTCGGGTTCCTTCCCGGCGAACAAGGTGGCGCTGCAGCGCCCGGACCTGCTGCAGGGCCGCCTGTCAGGTGGCCGTCTCCCGCGCACCATCAACATGAACACCATCGGCGACGATTTGCTGAAAGAGGCGTCGCCGGAATTCGGCCCGAAGATCGAGGCCGTCATCGTCTATAACGCGAACCCGGTGGCGATCGCGCCGGATTCGTCGAAAGTGCAGCGCGGCTTCGAGCGCGAGGATCTGTTCACGGTGGTGCTGGAACACTTCCAGACCGACACCGCCGACTACGCGGACATCCTGCTGCCGGCCACCACCCAGCTCGAGCACGTCGACGCCCACCTCGCCTACGGCCACCTGTACATGATGGCGAACAACGCGGCGATTTCCCCGCTGGGCGAGGCCAAGCCGAACACCGAGATCTTCCGCCTGCTGGCCAAATGCATGGGTTTCATCGATCCGGCCTTCGACGAAACCGACGACGAGCTGGCGGCGCAGGCCTTCGACAAGCAGGACGTGCGCGCCGTGCACTTCGACTGGGAATCGCTGAAGCGCAGCGGCTGGAGCAAGCTGAACATGCCGGCCGCGCCGTTCGCGGAAGGCGGCTTCCCGACCCCGTCCGGCAAGTGCGAGTTGTATTCCGAATCGATGCTGCTCGATGGCCTCGATCCGCTGCCGACCTATATCCCGAATTACGAATCCGTGGCATCCAGCCCCGAACTGGCGCAGAAATATCCGTTGGCGATGATTTCTCCGCCGGCCAGGAACTTCCTCAACTCTACCTTTGTCAATGTCCAGAGTCTTCGCGCCACCGAGGGCGAACCGCACCTGGACATCCATCCTCTTGATGCTGCTTCGCGCGGCATTGAAGACAAAGATATGGTGCGCATCTTCAATGACCGGGGCTCGTTCGTCGCGCGAGCCCGGGTCACCCCCAAAGCACGGGCCGGCCTTGTGGTCGGCCTGTCGATCTGGTGGAAAAAGCTCGCCAGCGACGGCAAGAACGCCAACGAAGTAACCAGCCAGCGCCTGACCGACATGGGCCGGGCGCCGACTTTCTACGACACGCTGGTGCAGGTGGAAAAAGCATGACCAGAAGCCGCACCATGATGAACCTACGACATGAAACTTTCGCGAATCACCCCGCGCCTCCGCATCCTGCTCCTGGCGGGCACGGCGGCGGGGCTGCTGGCCAGCTGCTCGACGCTGGATTACTACACGCAGGCTGCCCAAGGGCAGTTTGAACTCCTGTCGGACGCCCGTCCGATCGACGACTGGATCGCCGACCCCGGCACCAGCACCAGACTGCGCCTCCGCCTGGAGACGGCGCGCCAGATCCGCCGCTTCGCTGTTAGCGAAATGGCTTTACCGGATAACAAGAGCTACAAGAACTACGCCGCCCTCAAGCGCAAGTACGTGCTGTGGAACGTGGTCGCCACGCCCGAGCTCTCGCTCAAGCCTCTGGTGTGGTGCTTCCCGGTGGCCGGCTGCGTGAACTACCGCGGCTACTACAGCAAGGAAGCGGCCGAGTCGTATGCCAAGCAGCTGAAGGCGGACGGCAACGACGTCGAAGTCGGCGGCGTGCCGGCGTATTCGACCCTGGGCTGGTTCAATGATCCCTTGATCTCGACCTTCATCAACTACCCGGATGCCGAGCTGGCGCGCATGATCTTCCACGAGCTGGCGCACCAGATCGTGTATGCGCAGGGCGACTCGCAGTTCAACGAGTCCTTCGCCAGCACGGTGGAAGAGGTGGGGGTGGAACGCTGGATGGAGCGCTTCGGCAACCAGGCCATGCGCGACGGCTATGCCCGCTACAAGAGCCGCAAGCACGATTTCCTGGCGCTGCTGCTCAAGTACCGCAAGGCCCTCGAGCAGAACTACGCCCTGGTCGACCGCAGCGACAGCGAGAAGCGCGCGGTCAAGGCGCGCCTGTTCCAGGAGCTGAAGGACGAGTACCAGGTCCTGAAGGGCAACTGGGGCGGCTATGCCGGCTACGACCGCTTCTTCGAGCAGCCGCTGTCGAACGCCCACCTGGCCTCGATCGCGACCTACGAGGATTTCGTGCCGGCCTTCCGCGCCATGCTCAGGCGTGACGGCAGCTTCCCGCGCTTCTACAAGTCGGTCAAGCAGCTGGCCGAGCTGGACCGCGCCGACCGCCACCGCATCCTGAAGGCGCTGACGCCGCCGCTTCCCCCGGCGCCGCTGATGGTGCAGCGCAGCGAAGTCTCCACGGTTGGCGGACGCTAGAATTCATGTTCGAATTGCTTTAAAAATGCTTGCTATCGGGCGCGCTGCCCGATAGCATCATATAAAGCAAGTAAGCACGACCGTGCGTTTTTTTTCGGTCGGGCGGCCCAGACAGAATAAAACCACTGGAGACAGGCACCCGATGGACAAGATTTGGCTCAAGTCGTACCCGCCCGGCGTTCCCGCGGAAATCGATCCCGACCAGTACGGCTCGCTCGTGCAGCTGCTGGAAGAGTCGTTCCAGAAGTACGCCGCGAATAACGCTTTCGTCTGCATGGACAAGTTCCTCACCTACGCGGAACTGGACGTGATGTCGAAGCGCCTGGCGGCCTGGCTGCAAAGCCGCGGCATGGCCAAGGGCGCGCGCGTGGCCGTGATGATGCCGAACGTGCTGCAGTATCCGGTGGCGCTGGCCGCCATCCTGCGCGCCGGCTACACGGTCGTGAACGTGAATCCGCTGTACACGCCGCGCGAGCTGGAGCACCAGCTGAAGGACTCAGGCGCCGAAGCCATCATCGTGCTCGAGAACTTCGCGCACACGCTGCAGCAGGTGATGGGCAAGACTCCGGTGCGCCACGTGGTGGTGGCGAGCATGGGCGAGATGCTGGGCGGGGCCAAGGGCATGCTGGTGAACTTCGTGGTCCGCTCAATCAAGAAGATGGTGCCGGACTTCTCGCTGCCGAGCAGCGTGCGCTTCAAGGAGGCGCTGGCGCAGGGCGCGAAGATGCCGTTCCAGCCGCCGCAGCTGAAGAACAGCGACGTCGCCTTCCTGCAGTACACCGGCGGCACCACCGGCGTGTCGAAGGGCGCGACCCTGACGCACCGGAACGTGATCGCCAACCTGCTGCAGGGCGAAGCCTGGTCCGCGGTGGCGATGAACCAGCCGCCGGTGGTCGAGTTTCCGACCATCGTGTGTGCGCTGCCGCTGTACCACATCTTCGCGCTGACCGTCTGCGCGCTGTGGGGCATGCGGGTGGGGGCGCTGAACATCCTGATCCCGAACCCGCGCGACATCCCGGGCTTCATCAAGGAGCTGGGCAAGTACAAGTTCAATTCGCTGCCGGCCGTGAACACGCTGTACAACGCGCTGGTGAACCATCCGGATTTCAGGCACCTGGACTTCTCGGGCCTGAAGCTGGCGAACGGCGGCGGCATGGCGGTGCAGCAGGCGGTCAACGACCAGTGGAAGGCGATCACCGGCAAGCATATCGTCGAGGGCTACGGCCTGTCCGAGACCTCGCCGGTGGCCACCGCGAACCGCTGCGACATCAGTGCCTTCACCGGCACGATCGGCCTGCCGATCCCGTCGACCGAGGTGGCGATCCTGGACGACGACGGCAAGGAGCTCCCGATCGGCAGCGTCGGCGAGATCGCGATCCGCGGCCCGCAGGTGATGGCCGGCTACTGGAACCGTCCGGACGAAACGGCCAAGGTCATGACGCCCGACGGCTACTTCAAGTCGGGCGACGTCGGCATCATGGACGAGAAGGGCTACGTGAAGATCGTCGACCGCAAGAAGGACATGATCCTGGTCTCCGGCTTCAACGTCTACCCGAACGAACTGGAAGGCGTGATCGCGGCCCACCCCGGCGTGCTGGAGTGCGCAGTGATCGGCGTGCCGGACGAACATTCCGGCGAGGCGGTCAAGGTGTTCGTGGTCAAGAAGGACCCGGCCCTGACGGCCGAACAGCTGATGGACTACTGCAAGCGCGAGCTCACCGGCTACAAGAAGCCGAAGTACATCGAATTCCGCAGCGAACTGCCGAAGACCA